>NZ_JAPVZB010000012.1:0-73440 GCF_041432125.1 Streptococcus sp. 20925_1_77 | reverse complement strand
GAATTCTAACGAATTACCGATTTCTGTCCCACTCTCATAAAAAACTTCCCCAAGTTTCCACTTGAGGAAGTTTTTTTTTCGAAAGATTAGTCAATGTAGTGCAATTTCCCACGGAAGTCTTCTAGACTTTGGTAGCCTTTTTCTTCCATGATGGCTTTGAGCTCCGCAGTGATGCGGTCAAAAGCTCCTACTCCTTCTTTATGCAGCGTCGTTCCGATTTGCACCATACTAGCCCCACAAAGGATATGTTCAAAGGCATCTCGACCAGTCAAGACACCCCCTGTCCCCACAATCTGAATTTCTGGGTTCAGACGTTGGTAAAAGGCATGGACATTGGCGAGAGCCGTTGGCTTGATGTATTCTCCACCAATCCCACCAAATCCGTTCTTCGGACGGATCACCACGGATTCATCCTCAATGTAGAGGCCATTTCCGATCGAATTGACGCAGTTGACAAACTTGAGCGGGTATTTGTTAAAGATCGCTGCTGCTTGATCAAAATGAACGATATCAAAATAAGGTGGCAACTTGATCCCTAGAGGTTTTGTGAAATAGGAAAAGACCTCAGACAAGATCCGATCTGTCGTATCAAAATCATAGGCGATCTGAGGTTTCCCAGGGACATTGGGACAAGATAGGTTCAACTCTGTCAAGCCTTTAAAGTCACTGTCTTGCACCTTTTTCAAGATGGTATGAGTTTCTTCAGGAGACATGCCGACGAGAGATAAGAAGAAGGTCCGATCTGGATCCGTTTCTTGCAACTCCAATAAATAATTCAAATAATAGTCCAACCCTTGGTTAGGTAGCCCCATCGAATTGATCGAACCAAGCGGCACATCTTGGTAGCGTGGCTCTGGATTACCAGCACGTAATTCTAAGGTCGCTGTCTTGGTCACAAAGGTCCCCGCAGCTGAGTTCTTCACTTCTTCTAATTCCTCAGTAGTCATACAGGCTACACCTGCCGCATTCATCAAACAGTTGTCAAATTCAAAACCAGCAATTTGCGTCTTTGTCGATACCATCTTGTACTCCTTTTTTGAAACACCACCAACAGAATCGTTCGGGATGCTCTCTATTTTCTTCTTTCATTATACCATCACTTGGAAGCTTCCGGACAATCAAAGCTAAAAATTCTTCCAAACATTCGGACTTTCCTAGTCACGATAAAATTTTCAGAAAATTCAACTTTTTTCTTTACAAGCCAAAAAAAGTCTGCTATAATGATCCATGTAATAAAACATGACATTGTTTGTCAACTGTCTCAAAGCCACTCCCCTAGCGGGTTTGCTGGTTTTCGTTTCATTCACAAAGGAGAATTAACATGACAACTGCTAAAGAATATATCCAAAGCACTTTCGAAACTGTAAAAGCTCGCAACGGCCACGAAGCTGAATTCCTTCAAGCTGTTGAAGAGTTCCTCAGCACTTTGGAACCTGTTTTTGAAAAACATCCTGAATACATCGAAGAAAACATCTTGGCTCGTATTACAGAACCTGAACGCGTAATTTCTTTCCGTGTTCCTTGGGTTGACCGTGAAGGAAACATCCAAGTAAACCGTGGTTACCGTGTTCAATTCAACTCTGCTGTAGGTCCTTACAAAGGTGGTCTTCGTTTCCACCCAACTGTTAACCAAGGGATCTTGAAATTCCTCGGTTTCGAACAAATCTTCAAAAACGTCTTGACTGGTCTTCCTATCGGTGGTGGTAAAGGTGGATCTGACTTCGATCCTAAAGGAAAAACAGACGCTGAAGTGATGCGTTTCTGCCAAAGCTTCATGACGGAATTGCAAAAACACATCGGTCCTTCTCTTGATGTCCCAGCCGGTGATATCGGGGTTGGTGGACGTGAAATCGGATACCTTTACGGTCAATACAAACGCCTTCGCCAATTTGATGCTGGTGTCTTGACTGGTAAACCTCTTGGTTTCGGTGGTAGCTTGATCCGTCCAGAAGCAACTGGTTATGGTTTAGTTTACTACACTGAAGAAATGCTCAAAGCCAACGGCGACAGCTTTGCTGGTAAGAAAGTCGTAATCTCAGGTTCTGGTAACGTTGCTCAATACGCTCTTCAAAAAGCAACTGAACTTGGTGCAACTGTTATCTCTGTATCTGACTCAAACGGTTACGTGATCGACGAAAACGGTATTGACTTCGACCTTCTTACAGACGTCAAAGAAAAACGTCGTGCACGTTTGACTGAATACGCTGCTGAAAAACCAACTGCTACATACTACGAAGGTTCTGTATGGACTTATGCTGGTAACTATGACATCGCTCTTCCATGTGCAACTCAAAACGAAATCGATGGCGATGCTGCAAAACGTTTGGTCGCTCAAGGTGTGAAAGTTGTCTCTGAAGGAGCAAACATGCCAAGTAACATCGATGCCATCAACGTATACAAAGAAAATGGTATTCTTTACGGACCTGCTAAAGCAGCCAATGCTGGTGGGGTTGCTGTATCTGCTCTTGAAATGAGCCAAAACAGCCAACGTCTTTCATGGACACGCGAAGAAGTGGACGGACGTTTGAAAGACATCATGACCAACATCTTCAACACTGCTAAAACAACTGCAGAAACTTACGGTCTTGGTAAAGATTACCTTGCAGGTGCCAACATCGCTGCCTTTGAAAATGTCGCAAACGCGATGATTGCACAAGGTCTTGTATAATCAATCGATATTTTTCTTTGAGACCTTCGGGTCAAAGCCTCTCAACTCCTGAAACCAGTGTGTTTCAGGAGTTTTTTGTAGCTAATGATCTCCTTAAGGACAATTGGTTCCAAGGGAAGAAAGTCATTTTTAAAGAAAGGAATCTTAACCATCATTAGTGGTGAGAGATTTGAGCCATCTCTTTTTCTGTATCTTTTTCTAAAAAAATTTTATTTTTTTTACTTTACCCCCTTGCATTTTTAATAAATTAGTATTAAACTATAGCAAAAGGAGGTGCGCTTATGTTTCATTTTGCTCAAGACAAGTCAACTACCATTGAATTCCTTAAGTCTGAATTGATGCAACTGCTTTCTGATATGCGTCAGGAGATTGCAGCAAGCCGTCAAGCACAGACTTGTACTGCTTGCCAGCATATCCAACACTGCATTAACAAGATCCAAAGGGCAAAAAGTTCCGTAGCCATAGCCCTTCCGATCGAATCATTGGATCTCGAAATCACTGCCCTATTGCGCAAGCAATTATTGATCTTACCACCTGAGGCTCGAAAGATTTGGGATCAGATTAAATATTTGGATGACAAATACTGCCACTTAAGATCGTAACATCGATTAAAATAGCTCAGAAAAATATTTCTGAGCTTTTTTACATGATTCCGTTATTTCCTGTTGGAAGGTTGATTCCTGCTTCCATCAAGGCATCATGATAGAGTTTACAGTAAGTATGATAAACAGTAACCTGTGTCCCATTTTGCGCGGTCATCGCAATACGGAAGGAATAGCGACCATTTTTTTCGATCTGTGGGCCTAAAATCGTAGGACCTGTCAACACCTCTGGGTGTTTATCTTGTTCAGACTGATTAACCTGAGCAATCACCTGATAGATCTTGTCGAGATTGGTATTTGCATCTAGCGGAATATCGATCAGCACGCGCATATCACCACGTGAGAGATTGCTGACGACGGTGATATTGCGATTCGGGACAAAGTGGAGAGTCCCATCAAAGTCCCGCACCTGGGTCGTCCGAATCCCGACACTGCTGACGATTCCGGCAATATTAATAGACCCATTCGTGAGACGAACATTGTCTCCCACGTCCAACTGGCGTTCTAAAAGGATGAAGAAACCATTGACCAAATCGGAAAGAAAGCCTTGGGCTCCCATCCCAATCGCCACCCCAGCAATCCCAGCACCAGCCAAGAGACTAGAGACTGGAAGACCTAGAATCGACAAAATCCAGTAGATCAAGATGAAATACAAACAATAGTTTAAAAGGCTCTCAACCAAACGGAGAATCGTATTTTTACGGGCTTCATCCTGCACCGTATACTTAAAGGATGGGGTTAATATCCGCTTAACCAGGCTATGGATGACCTTTTTAGCAATAAAAAATAAAAGAAAGACAAAAATCAGAGAGATACATTTTGATATCAGATCATCAAAAATCTTCGTCCAGTCTATTTTACTGAAATAACGTTGGAAAGCTTGACTCATTTATTCGGGCCTTTCTATCAAAGAATAGTATGATTATATCAAATATTCGGAAATAAGGCTATTTTTTGAAAATTTCATTGCTTTTCCCCCCTAACTATCGTATAATATTCCTTAATTATTTTTTAAGGAGGTCCTACATGATTCATCGATTGATTACCACTTGGAATAAAACCAACCTTATGAAAAGGATCGCAATCGGGATTGTACTTGGTGTTATCCTAGCCCTTATCTTCCCGAAAGCAACTGGCATTGGACTCTTAGGTCAGTTCTTTGTTGGGGGACTCCGTGCGATCGCACCTCTTCTGGTCTTTGCGCTCGTCGCAAATGCCCTCTCCCAACACCAAAAAGGGACAGAGACCAATATGAAAAAGGTTATCGTTCTCTATCTCCTAGGAACCTTTGCTGCTGCCTTCGTCGCTGTTTTGGTCAATTACATTTTCCCGATCACCATTACCCTGACTGGAAAGGCCGCTGAAGGATCCTCTCCAAACGGGATTGGCGAAGTGATTAGTAACCTCTTGCTCAAGATCGTCGACAACCCGGTCAATGCCTTGCAGCAAGCCAACTACATTGGGATCCTTTCTTGGGCAACTGTCTTTGGAATTGCCATGAGAGAAGCGAGCGAACATAGTAAAGACCTCCTCCAAACTCTAGCAGACATCACTTCAAAAATTGTTGAGTGGATTATCAACCTAGCTCCATTTGGGATCTTAGGCTTGGTCTTCACGACCATCGCTGGCCAAGGACTCAGTGCCCTTAGTAACTACGGGATTCTCTTACTTGTTTTGGTTGGCACCATGGCTTTTGTAGCCCTAGTTATCAATCCATTGATCGTCTTTTTCATGATCCGAAAGAACCCTTATCCCCTTGTTTTTAAATGCCTCCGTGTCAGTGGGGTAACAGCCTTCTTCACTCGAAGTTCTGCAGCCAACATCCCTGTCAATATGCGTCTCTGTGAAGAATTGGGGCTGAATCCAGACACCTATTCTGTCTCCATTCCACTTGGTTCAACTGTAAACATGGCAGGCGCTGCGGTGACGATCAATATTTTGACGCTAGCTGCTGCCAATACCTTACACATTCAGGTTGACTTTGGAACGGCGCTCATTCTGAGTGTCGTAGCGGCTATCTCTGCTTGTGGAGCATCTGGAGTTGCGGGAGGATCTCTCCTTCTCATCCCTGTTGCTTGTAGCCTCTTTGGCATCACCAATGATTTGGCCATGCAAGTCGTCAGTGTCGGCTTTATCATCGGGGTCATTCAAGACTCTTGTGAAACAGCCCTCAACTCTTCGACAGATGTGCTCTTCACTGCCATCGCCGAAATGAGCAGCTGGCCAAAAGAAAAACGCTATTAAAAGATCTTATCTCAAATAGACAAGAAAACCTAGACCTCGCGATCTGGGTTTTCTTATTTCTTAAAGTAGCGCTTGCTTTCTTTGATGATGACAGGTGAGAGAGCTAAAAGGGCAATTAGGTTAGGCAAAGCCATCAGCCCATTAACGATATCCGCAATGACCCAGACCAGATCTAATTTTAGGAAACCACCTAGTCCAACCATTAAGACAAAGAAAGTCCGGTAGAGGTTGATATGTTTGACACCAAATAGGAATTCGAAACACCGTTCTCCATAGTAAGACCATCCAAGAATGGTCGTTGTCGCAAACAGCACCAAGCACAGCGTTAAGATAATGCCTCCAACTGGGCCAAAGACACCTGTAAACGTATCCTGGGTCAAGGTGCTCGTGCTGCCCTTGGCCATCCACTCATCTGAAACCAAGAGCGAAAGTCCTGTCAAACTACAGATGATAATGGTATCAATAAAGGTTCCTGTCATCGAGATCAAGCCCTGCTCGACAGGTTCATTGGTCTTTGCAGCAGCTGCTGCAATGGGGGCCGATCCGAGACCCGATTCATTGGAGAAAACCCCACGCGCCACCCCTTTTTGGATGGCCATTTTGACCGTTGCTCCTGCAAAACCTCCCATGGCTGCAGTCCCTGTGAAGGCACCTGAAAAGACCGATTTTAAGGCTGGAAGCAATTGGTCTAGATGCAAGGCAATGATCATGACAGTCGCAAAGATATAGGCAGCAGCCATAAAAGGAACCACTTTTTCAGAGACTTTGGAAATCCAGTGAATCCCTCCAAAGATGATGGTCGAAACCACTAGAGCAATCACTACACTAGCCACTTCTGGAGCCGTTCCAAAACTAGCTTGAAGGGATCCCGTAATGGAATTAACCTGGGTCATGGTTCCGATCCCAAAGAGGGCCACCAACACTCCTGCAACCGCAAAGAAAATAGCCAGTGGTCGCCACTTCTCTCCCATCCCGTGAAGAATGTAATACATAGGACCACCTGAGATATGACCGTTGTCATCCTTGGTCCGATAACGAATGGCTAAGAGCCCTTCTGCATACTTGGTCGCCATTCCAAAAAAGGCTGCCATCCACATCCAAAAGAGGGCACCTGGGCCACCTGTCTGAATCGCTGTAGCTACCCCTACAATATTCCCCGTCCCTACAGTAGCCGCTAGAGCTGTCGCAAGGGCTCCGAAGCTCGAGATATCCCCGTGTCCCTCATCTTCTGTAAAGATCAAGCGAAAAGCTTTTGGAAGGTAGCGTATCTGAAGCAATCCCAAGCGAAGCGTCAGGTAGATCCCTGTTCCTACTAAGAGCACCAATAAGGGGGCGCCCCACACTAAATTATCGACCTGCTGAAAAAACTGCAATACATGATCCATTTTCTGTCTCCTTTTTCATCGACCGCTCGACAGAAAAGAGAAAAAGAAAGAGCACATGTCAAACATGTACTCTGGTCCTGCTTAAAATAGGGGACTTCCCCTATCTTTCGCTCTGTCCTTTTACCTGAGAGTTTGAGTAGATGCATCCTCTACCTTGCCCCTTCGGTGCCATTTCTGGTCTCTCCAGAGTTCCGTCCATTCACAGTCACTCACGCTCCTGCAAACTTCATTCGGTCGTATGTAATTTTCTCTATTTTAATCGATTTTCAAAAGTTTGTCAATCGTTTCTGAAAATATCTTGTAAATTACCTGAAAATACAAAATTTTTAATCACTCAAGGAGAAGTGATTGGTCATGAGGTTGCTAGCATCGAGCAAAATCTTGTCCAAGAGTTGATCTGTCGCTTCCTGGATTTGATCACTCATAGCTTGGTTTTCCGCCTCAAAATCAACGGTGTCACCTGCTGCAAGTGCACGATCGACCTTATTGATGCGCGCATGTCCCCAGGCCATTGTCGTTTCTTGGTAATCGTCCAAATCACCAACATGGTGAGCATAGTGAGGGTCAGCTAGTCCCGCAATAATCCGGTTGGCCCAGTAGAAGGAATCCGTTGTTACCTTAGCCGTCGTATTGGCAAAGTAGTCTGGTGTTGTATCCACTTGGGTAAAGAAAGGAACGGCTGTATTGTAAGGCATGGAACCATAAGAAATCCATTGAATCCCTGTCGTTTCTTGTGGTTTATTGGGACGCAATTGCAGAATCGCTGTCTGGCTGGTCCGGTTGATCCCGATCGTCCGGAAGGTCCGTTGACTCACGTGATCTCCCTCAGGACCATAAGGATCGTAGATAGTGTCTTGGTAGTGGTTGCTCAAGACATATTTGACATCTTCAATCGTCACCTTGCGATAAGGTTTTTGACACCAAGGAATCTCGAAGCTCCGTGGATCCTGCTCGATTTCAGGATTGAGGAAATGCTGGATGGCCCAAGCTCGCGGTGTATTGTAGTGGCGGTCCTTATCTTTTTGGCTACCAAAGGCATAGCGTGGATTAAAACCTTTCCCTTCTTGATCTAAAATCAAATGGTGCTCTGTGACAAAACGTTCAAGATCCGGGTCACAAAGAAACTCATCGGGATTGCCAAATTCAAAATAATCACTTCCCAGTTGGTTGGGGTTGGTCACATAGGCATCGTCAGGGACACGACGCGCCATCCAGTGGTGACCTCCGATGGTTTCCAACCACCAGATTTCATTCACATCTGAAATCGCGATCCCGTTAGACTCATAAGTTCCATAATCTTCCAAGATCTTTCCGAGACGCAAGACCCCTTCACGGGCTGTCTTGACATAAGGCAAGACCAAGGTCAGCATGTCTTCCTCACCGATGCCGCTCTCTACAAGAGGATCTGCCCCTAGCACACGGCTATTGGTCGTAATGGTCTCTGTCTCACTCATAGCTACATTATAGACATTGATCCCAGCTTCTCCCCAGATCCCGTCTTTAGGAATCGCATCTGGAACCGCTGTATAGCGAACTGGAGTATCTGGTAAGTCGATTTCAAAAGTTGATAAAACAGACTTGTAATGACGTGGTTGATCTTCCGGTTTGACCACGATCAATTTCTTGGGCGTAAAAACGCCATTTTGAGAATCCTCTGTTCGTGCTACAATGGTCGAACCATCATAGCTAGCATTTTTTCCGACTAGAATCGTTGTACACGAATCTGCACTTTCACGTTTACGCATGCGTATCCTCCCAAATCATTCATTGCCTCTATTATAGCACTTTTAAAAGGGAGGACCTACTGAAAATCCAAATTGAGAACGGATCGTTTTCAATTTCTTTTAATCCGTTTCATTATGTAAGATTTTAAAAAAACCTAGCTGATAAACAGCTAGGTTTCGATTATCCTTTAAACGTAACAATGGTTGCGCCACTACCACCTGCATTTTGGGGGGCATATTCAAAACTTTTGACGTGTTTGTTGCGGCGGAGATACTTGGTCACCCCTTCACGGATAACTCCCGTTCCAATCCCGTGGATGATATCGACTTGGGCCATGTTGTTGAGCAGGGCCTGATCGATAAAGCCATCTAGCTCTTGCATGGCCTCTTCATAGCGTTTTCCACGGAGATCCAGACGTGCTCTCGGCCCACTCGTGTTGGAGCGTTTGACGACATTCACCTGGCGTTTCTTAGGTTGAGTTGCTTCTTTTTCAGCCTTGATAAGGTTGAATTCTTTTTCTTCCAAGGTCATCTTGATCAAGCCGACTTGCGCCTCCCAGCGACCATCTTTGAGTTGCTTGACCAGGGTTCCGCGTTGGCCATAGCTGATAACCAAGATTTCATCTCCTACCTTAGGAGCACGCGCCTTTTTGGCTTTTTTCAAGACCTTGTTTTTAGAAAGGTCGACGGTCTCAGGCGCTAGTTTTTTCAACTGAGCCTTGGCCTCAATAATTTCATGTGGTTTCAACTGGGATTTGGCGTGAAGGCCTTGAAGGATACGGTCACTCTCTGAGAGGGCCATGTCCACAATTTCCTTGGCCTCTTCTCTCGCCTTATTGAGCTCTGTTTCTCTCTCTCTGGTCAGTTCGTTATAGAGTTTTCGAAGAGCACGATTGAATTTGAGATTTTCTTGCTCGACCTCTTGAATGGTATCCAAGCGCTTGCGACTTTCTAAGGTCTGCGCCTCCAATTTTTCAATAATCTGATTGACATCATTATCCGTATTGGTCATCTTCATGGCATCCTGGATAATGGTCTCAGACAAGCCTAAACGGCGGGCGATCTCAAAGGCATTGGAGCGGCCAGGAACTCCTTGCATGAAGCGATAGGTCGGACGCAGACTCGCTGTGTCAAACTCCATACTGGCATTTTGCACCCCAGCAGTCTCAATCCCATAAGCCTTAAGCTCTGGATAGTGGGTTGTCGCCATAGTCTTAATCCCGCGTAAGCGCAGGTCTTCTAGGATAGCAATAGCAAGGCCAGCCCCCTCTTGAGGATCGGTTCCAGCCCCCAACTCATCCAGAAGGATCAAGGAGGCGGTATCAACTTGATGTAAGATAGATACGATATTGGTCATATGACTGGAGAAGGTCGACAAGCTCTGCTCGATCGATTGTTCATCTCCAATATCTGCAAAGACTTGTGAGAAGATGCCCACACAACTACCTGGATCTACTAGGATGGGAAGACCAGACTGGGCCATAATTTGCGCTAGTCCCAGCGTTTTTAGCATAATGGTCTTCCCCCCTGTATTGGGACCGGTAATCACGATTTCAGTCAAGTCCTCGGTAAAATGCAGGTCATTCGCGACGGCATTTTCAATCAAGGGATGACGTAGTTGCAAGAGCTGAATAGAGCGATTACTGCTAACCTCTGGTACCACTGCCTTGAAATCACGCATAAATCGATACTTGGCCTTGATCAAGTCCAAGTGACCGATAATCCAGGCATTATTTGCAATCTCTGCCGCATGGGGGCGTAGGCTGTCAGACAATTCCTCCAGAATCTGAATGATTTCATACCGTTCATCTGCCCGGTGGTTGGCGATTTCTTCATTGAGATTGACCACTGCACGAGGTTCGATATAAACGGTATTCCCACTGGCTGAGATATCGTGGACCACCCCTGCAATCCGGTTGCGATAGGTATTTTTTACTGGTAAAACATTGCGTCCATTCCGGCTAGCAATCACAGCATCCGCTAACATATCGGCCTTACTTTTCAGTAGATCTTGTAGAATCTCTCTGACCTGGTGTTCATTTTCCTGGATGCGGCGACGGATTTTAGCCAATTTTTCACTGGCAAAAGACTCGACAAAGCCTCCTTCGTTGATAGCTTGTAGCCCTCCTTGTAAGCGGGGCAAATCCACCAAGTTGTCAAAGAGGCGATGGAGCCTTTCCAAACGGACATTTTCCAAGTTTTCGTAAAAATCCTTGAGCTCATGTGTCACTCGAAGAACTGCTTTTAAAGCCAGTAATTCATCGATATTGAGGGCCGCCTCCATCTCCAAACGCTTGGTCACTGGACGGACATCTTGGATGGTCGATACTGCAAAGCGTGAATCTTCCAAGAGGATCTGCTCCATATCCTCTAGCTCCATAAAGGCCGTTTCGATGCTTTCTTTTTTATCAGTTGGAGTAAGGACTGCTAGCTCCATCTCCCCTTGCTCTGTCTGTAAATAGGGTTCAAAGAGCTGCTTGACCTTGTCAAACTCCAGAATATCTAAGATTTTTTTGTTCATTTTTCTCCTACAAAAAAAGTGAGCGTACGTCCTTGAGTCGTACTTGTCTCACTCCTTTCTTCCTGTCTTGCTCCTTAAGCCCCGACGATCGCAGTTACCCACAAATTGTGGAACAGACTTGAACTAATCGGGGTATGAAGGATGATAAAGCGGATCAAGCCGCTTGCATTTAGTCTATTTTGGATGGAAACCATGGGAACAGTTGAAAGGACGGTTAAGCCCATCTGGATGACCAAGAGAGTTATCACCACGGCGATCACACCTGCTCCAATTTGATACTTGCGCTCCTCCAGCTTTTCTGGCTGGGGAACCAAGTGCATAAAGATCCCAATCACACGACCAATCAGGTAGATCATCACAAAAATCAATACATATGCTAAACCTGCATAAAAGATGTCATCTAATTGAAATAGGTAGCGGTTGGCATAAAAATAATTCACCGATTGCTGGGTGGGACTCGAAAAAGGAACCCATAGAGACAACACCTTGGCCAGTCCCTTATAGCTGCCACCTGCAATCAAGAGAGCCACTAAGGCCACTAGAAAGTAATAAGACTGGAGGATAATCCCTCTTGCATAGCCAATATAAAAGCTCCATGCCAAAATCAATAAGATTAAGAAAGTTAACATGTATCTCCTCTTATTTGGATGATTTATCCTTTAAGTCGTCTAAAGCCTTGCGACGAAAATCATCTAATTCTTTTTCTTTGTCGTCAAACTCAATCTCGCGATTCAGCTGCATGGACAAACTGTTTACTGCCAATAAGATCGCGATGGTTTCATCATCTGCCTCTGGCATTTGTTCCTTAATTGCTTGGTATTTTTCTTTCGCAACACGTTCGACTTCTTCCATAAACAAATTATCATGGTTGGTTGTTAAAGTGAGCGCTTTGTTTCCAAATGTAAATTTATATCTATTTAAGCTCGCCATAAAAATCACCTCACGGTATTATACCAAAAATGGCTAGCTTTGTCAGTAGCAAAGCCCCTCTTCACAGGGATTTTCCAGTGGATTCTTTCTTTCTTTTTGCTCCCTCTCTCCCTGAATTTGTGGTACAATAGTGGTTATGGAAAGTATGACACTCACTCCAACACAGGAGCAAATCCTTGATTTTGTCCATACCTATCGCCGTTCTCTCTCTCAAAGCAAGAATCCTCATATGGATTATTTCTTTCGACTAGAGGGAGCGACCGTTTCGATCTACAAGTCTGGAAAAGTCTTGCTTCAAGGTAATGACCTGACTCCTTACCTGGCCTTTTTCGGGCAAGATGCTGGGAACCCTAAGAGTTCTGCTTCATCTGCAGGACAAGATCTAGCCATGATCGGAACCGACGAGGTCGGAAACGGCTCTTATTTTGGTGGACTCACCGTCGTTGCATCCTTTGTCACACCTGACCAGCACGACTGGCTCAAAAAGCTCGGTGTTGGGGATTCAAAGACCTTGGATGATCGAAAAATTCAGCAATTGGCTCCTCTCCTTGAGGAAAACATCCAGCACCAAGCACTCTTATTGTCTCCAAAGAAGTACAATGAAGTCATTGCTTCTGGCTACAATGCTGTTTCGGTCAAAGTGGCCCTGCACAATCAGGCCATCTATCTTCTATTAAATAAAGGAATCCAAGCAGAACGAATTGTGATCGATGCCTTTACGACGGCTAAAAACTACCAAAAATACGTGAAAGCTGAAAAAAATCAGGTCTCCCAAGCCATTGATTTGGAAGAAAAAGCAGAAAGCAAGTATTTAGCTGTTGCGGTTAGTTCCATCATCGCCCGCAATCTCTTCCTTCAAAATCTGGAAGATCTGGGCAAGGAACTGGGCTTTAATCTCCCTAGTGGAGCAGGGGCGAAGTCAGACCAAGTCGCTGCTAAATTGCTTCAGACCTACGGGATGAAAGCTCTGGATTATTGTGCCAAACTCCATTTTAAAAACACAGAAAAAGCAAAGAAATTACTAGAAAGATAAGTTATGTCAAAAAGAAGTTCAAAACAGTCATCTAGCTCACCAGTGGTGAGATTCCTTAAAGAATGGGGCCTCTTCAGCATCATCGTTGGTCTCATCATCGCCTCTCGCATCTACCTCTGGGCTCCGGTCAAGGTGGACGGCCATTCGATGGATCCTACCCTGGCTGATAGCGAGTACCTCCTTGTGGTCAACCACCTCTCAATTGATCGTTTCGACATTGTCGTTGCCAATGAGAAAGATGACGACGGCAAAACCAAGGACATCGTCAAACGGGTCATCGGTCTTCCTGGTGATACCATTCAGTACGACAACGATACCCTTTACATCAATGGGAAAAAGACCAATGAGCCCTATTTGAAAGACTACATCGCTCGTTTCAAAAAAGATAAATTGCAATCAACCTACACTGGAAAAGGGTTCGAAGAAAATGGAGAACTCTTCCGCCAATTGGCCAATACAGCCCAAGCTTTTACAGTAGACAAGGATGGCAATCCTAAATTTACCTTGAAATTGCTCGACGATGAATACCTCCTACTTGGAGATGACCGGATCGTTTCAAAAGATAGCCGTCAAGTCGGAGCTTTCAAGAAAGAACAAATCAAAGGACAAGCCGTCTTTAGACTATGGCCGATCTACCCTTTCAAAACTTATTAGTATAGATTAACAGACTGAGGCTGAGACAAGTATGTCCCAGCCTCGCTTTATAAAAGGAAAGAAATGATGGAATATTATTTTTCTGGTACTATTGAGCGCATTATTTTTGAAAATCCTAGCAGTTTTTTTCGAATCCTCTTGCTCGACATTAGCGATACCGATGCCGAAGACTTTGATGATTTTGAGATTATTGTGACGGGCACCATGGCAGATATCATGGAAGGCGAAGACTACACCTTCTGGGGGGAGCTGGTCCATCATCCTAAATACGGAGAACAGCTCAAAATCAGTCGCTA
This sequence comes from Streptococcus sp. 20925_1_77, assembly GCF_041432125.1. NCBI lineage: Bacteria > Bacillati > Bacillota > Bacilli > Lactobacillales > Streptococcaceae > Streptococcus > Streptococcus sp. 20925_1_77. Next base: position 59,383 of record NZ_JAPVZB010000012.1, on the reverse strand, counting down.
TGAACGGGCTAAACCCTCTAGCAAGGGCTTAGTGAAGTATTTTTCCAGCGATCACTTCAAGGGAATTGGTCTCAAAACAGCCCAAAAAATCGTTGATCTCTATGGAGAAGACACCATTGATAAAATCTTAGAAGCGCCTGGAAAATTAGAAGAAATCACAGGCCTCTCCAAGAAAAACCGCCTGGCTTTTGTGGATAAACTCCGTCAGAATTACGGAACGGAGCGTATTCTCGCCCAACTAGCCAATTATGGCATCCCCAATAAACTAGCCTTTCAAATCCAGGATTTCTACAAGGAAGAAACGCTCCAGATCGTGGAGCAACAGCCCTACCAATTGGTGGAAGATATCCAAGGAATGGGCTTTAAAATTGCGGACCAACTGGCAGAAGAATTGGGCATCGCAAGTGACGCCCCCGAGCGTTTCCGCGCGGGTCTGATTCACAGTCTCTTCAGCTACTCTATCGAGACTGGAAATACCTATATTGAAGCCAAAGACCTCCTGCGCTATAGCATTGACCTTTTGGAATCAGCGCGTCCAGTAGAATTGGATCCTTCTACTGTCGCCCAAGAATTAGGCCACCTCATCGAGGAAGACAAGGTCCAAAATGTGGATACCAAGATCTTTGACAATAGCCTTTTCTTTGCGGAAGAAGGGATTCGCAGTCACATTGGCCGATTGCTGGAGAAGGGTAAAAAAGCTTCATTTGACCCTGAGAAAATCAACCAGGCTATCGAGGAGGTTGAAAAAGATCTGGGGATTCACTACGATGCTATTCAAAAAGAGGCGATTCACCAGGCGATTCAAAACAAGGTCTTTATCCTCACTGGGGGACCGGGAACAGGAAAAACCACCGTTATTAATGGGATGATCAGTGTCTATGCCCAACTCCATCAGCTGGATCTGCGTAAGAAAAAAGACCTGCCGATCCTGCTGGCTGCCCCAACGGGACGGGCAGCCCGGCGCATGAATGAGCTGACAAGACTTCCGAGTGCCACCATCCACCGCCATTTGGGGATGACAGGAGATGATGACACCAGCCACTTAGAAGACTATCTAGATGCAGACTTTATCATTGTAGACGAGTTTTCCATGGTCGATACCTGGCTCGCTAATCAATTAGTCAGCAACATCGCAACCGATACCAAACTCTTGATTGTGGGAGATGCTGACCAATTACCATCCGTCAGTCCTGGACAGGTCTTAGCGGATCTCTTGCAGATCCCAAGCATCCCTCAGACCAAACTCGAACATATTTTCCGTCAGAGTGAAGATTCGACCATTGTCTCACTTGCAGGAGACATTCGCCAGGGCAATCTCCCTCAAGATTTCACAGAACGAAAAGCCGACCGCTCTTATTTCGAAGCCGGAAGCGAACACATCCCTAAGATGATCGAACAGATCACCTCTGCTGCCCTTCGCAGTCAGATCCCAGCTCGAGATATCCAAGTCTTGGCACCGATGTACAAGGGCCAGGCCGGCATTGACAACATCAATACACTCATGCAAGACCTTCTCAATCCAGCCGTCAAAGATCAGGTCGTCTTTGACACGCCAGACTGCCAATACCGCGATGGAGACAAGGTTATCCATCTGGTCAATGATGCAGAAAGCAATGTCTTTAATGGAGATATTGGCTACATTACCGATCTTCTCCCCGGAAAATATACAGAATCCAAGCAAGATGAATTGACTATCCAATTTGACGGCAATGAAATCGTCTACCCGCGCAATGAATGGTACAAGATTCGCTTAGCCTATGCGATGAGTATTCACAAATCGCAAGGAAGCGAATTTCCTGTGGTGATTTTACCCATTACTAATCAAAGCCACCGGATGTTGCAGCGTAATTTGATCTATACCGCCATCACGCGCTCTAAGAGCAAACTCATCCTCTTAGGAGAATACAGCGCCTTTGATTTCGCTACTAAAAATACAGGTACAGCGCGCAAGACCTATTTGGTTGAACGCTTCAAGGAACTGGACGGAGGCGAAGCAACCACAGACTATTCTTCATCCCTTGCAACGGCTTCTGCTACAGTCGAATCTGCACGAAGCAAGGAAGAAACTGTTGAAACGAAAGCAGAGACGTCTAAACCTACTGTCTATCGACTAACAGAAGACAATCTCCACACCATCTCGCCTATGATTGGACTGACAGAAGAAGAGATTGCAGCCTTTTTTGACGTCAAACAACCTAATTGATACCCCAAAAATTAAAATAATATATTTTTTAAGACTCATTAAAATACAACTGAAACTTTCCGCCGTGAGAAAAGTGCTAGAAACACTATGGTTTCTAGCACTCGGGAGTTTTGAAACTTTAGGTTCAAAACTAAGTCATGGAACTTCGTAGAAGTTCGCTGACATCCGTACTCACCTAAGGAAAGTTTCTAAGATGACTTTGTCATCAATCTCAGGCGACTAGTGAACAAACTAGTCGTCTTCTTTTTCTTCCACCAAAGGCAACTCGGTATGATCAACAAAGTTGGTCATGGTGACACCCAAGAGGCGGATTCCTGTATTTATCGATTCGATTTCTTGAAAAATGTGACGCGCTGAACGATTGATGCGCTCAGCCTCTCGTGTTGGCTCCGTCAATGTCATTCGCTTGGTCAGGGTGGTGAAGTCTCCATAGCGCACTTTTAAGACCAAGGTCTTTCCTTGCTTGCCGTGTTTTTCCAGCGATTGGGCCACCTTACTGGACAGATTGGCAATTTCTTCTACAATATCATCCTCAGCATAGAGGAGCTTGCGGTAGGTCCGCTCTTTTCCGATCGACTTGCGGATCCGATGGCTCTTGACAGGGCTATTGTGAATCCCTCGCGCCTTACGAAAGAGATCATAGCCAAAGCGCCCAAATCGATCGATCAAGGTCATCTCCGGGATAGCTAAAAGATCCGCGCCAGTATAGACCCCCATCTCATGCAGGCGCTCCACTGTCTTCTTTCCTACCCCGTGAAATTTGGCAATGTCCATCTGGCTCAGGAAATCCTCGGCATCCTCCGGCAAGACCACCGTTAGGCCACGGGGTTTTTGGTAGTCACTTGCCATCTTTGCCAAAAACTTATTATAAGAGACACCTGCTGAAGCTGTGAGATGCAGCTCTTCCCAGATCGCATGCTGAATCAAGCGAGCAATCTTGACAGCTGATTTGCTCTGGATTTTATTTTCCGTCACATCTAGATAGGCTTCATCAATACTCATAGGCTCGATCAGATCTGTATAGCGCTTGAAGATCTCACGGACCTGTTCACCTACTTCTCGGTATTTCTCATAATTTCCAGAGATAAAGATGGCTTGAGGACAAAGGTCCAGCGCTTCTTTGGAACTCATAGCTGAATGAATGCCATATTTCCTTGCTTCATAGTTACAAGTAGAGACAACACCTCTCCCTCCTGACTGACGAGGGTCCTGGCCAATCACGACAGGCTTGCCCTTCAAACTAGGGTTGTCTCTTTCTTCGACGGCAGCAAAAAATGCATCCATATCAATATGAATAATCTTGCGACTGGTATCATTCACTAATGGAAATATCAGCATTTTTCACCCTCCTTTCTTTCTATTATAGGAGGAAAATTTCAGAATTGCAAAAATCGGCTCTCCAGAAAACATGAAAATTGATGAAAAACTGTGTTTGTTTTCAAAAATATAGTACAGTATCGCAGAGGATTTGAAACTGTATTACAAAAGAATCTGCTGTTTTTCGCAATTCGCCTTTGTGTAACCGATTTCTGTATGGTATACTACTATTGTAAGTGCAACAGATATAGTTGCTAGAAAGACAAATAGAGGAAAATACACATGGTTGTTAAAACAGTTGTTGAAGCACAAGATATTTTTGACAAAGCCTGGGAAGGCTTCAAAGGTGAAGATTGGAAAGAAAAAGCAAGCGTTTCTCGCTTCGTTCAAGCTAACTACACACCATATGATGGAGATGAAAGCTTCCTAGCTGGTCCAACTGAACGTTCTCTTCACATCAAAAAAATTGTTGAAGAAACGAAAGCTCATTATGAAGAAACTCGTTTCCCATACGATAACCGTCCAACATCTATCGCTGATATCGCAGCTGGATATATCGATAAAGAAAACGAAGTGATCTTCGGTATCCAAAATGATGAATTGTTCAAATTGAACTTTATGCCTCGTGGTGGTATCCGTATGGCGGAAACTACTTTGAAAGAAAATGGATACGAACCAGATCCTGCAGTTCATGAAATCTTCACAAAATACGTTACAACTGTAAACGACGGTATCTTCCGCGCTTACACTTCTAACATCCGTCGTGCTCGTCACGCTCACACTGTAACTGGTCTTCCAGATGCTTACTCTCGTGGACGTATCATCGGGGTTTATGCTCGTTTGGCTCTTTACGGTGCTGACTACTTGATGGCTGAAAAAGCAAACGACTGGAACTCTATTACTGAAATCGATGAAGAATCAATCCGTCTTCGTGAAGAAGTAAACCTTCAATACCAAGCACTTCAAGAAGTTGTTAAATTGGGTGACCTTTATGGTGTAGACGTACGTCGTCCTGCCTTCGATACAAAAGAAGCGATCCAATGGACAAACATCGCCTTTATGGCTGTCTGCCGTGTCATCAACGGTGCTGCTACTTCTCTTGGACGTGTGCCAATCGTTTTGGATATCTACGCTGAACGTGACTTGGCTCGTGGTACTTACACTGAATCAGAAATCCAAGAATTCGTTGATGATTTCGTTATGAAATTGCGTACTGTTAAATTTGCTCGTACAAAAGCTTACGACGAATTGTACTCAGGTGACCCAACCTTCATCACAACATCAATGGCTGGTATGGGTAACGACGGTCGTCACCGTGTTACTAAGATGGACTACCGTTTCTTGAACACTTTGGACAACATCGGTAACTCTCCAGAACCAAACTTGACAGTTCTTTGGACTGACAAATTGCCATACAACTTCCGTCGCTACTGTATGCACATGAGCCATAAACACTCTTCTATCCAATACGAAGGTGTAACAACAATGGCGAAAGACGGATACGGTGAAATGAGCTGTATCTCATGTTGTGTATCTCCACTTGACCCAGAAAACGAAGAACAACGCCACAACATCCAATACTTCGGTGCTCGTGTTAACGTTCTTAAAGCTCTTCTTACTGGTTTGAACGGTGGTTACGACGATGTTCATAAAGACTATAAAGTATTTGACATCGATCCAATCCGTGACGAAGTTCTTGAATTCGAATCTGTTAAAGCAAACTTCGAAAAATCTCTTGACTGGTTGACAGACACTTACGTAGATGCTTTGAACATCATCCACTACATGACTGATAAGTACAACTACGAAGCTGTTCAAATGGCCTTCTTGCCAACTCACCAACGCGCTAACATGGGATTCGGTATCTGTGGATTCGCTAACACTGTTGATACTTTGTCAGCAATCAAATACGCTACTGTTAAACCAATCCGTGACGAAGATGGCTACATCTACGATTACGAAACAATCGGTGAATACCCACGTTGGGGTGAAGATGACCCACGTTCTAACGAATTGGCAGAATGGTTGATCGAAGCTTACACTACTCGTCTTCGCAGCCACAAACTTTACAAGAACGCTGAAGCAACTGTTTCACTTCTTACCATCACTTCTAACGTTGCTTACTCTAAACAAACTGGTAACTCACCAGTCCACAAAGGGGTATACCTCAACGAAGATGGTTCTGTGAACTTGTCTAAATTGGAATTCTTCTCACCAGGTGCTAACCCATCTAACAAAGCTAAAGGTGGATGGTTGCAAAACTTGAACTCACTTGCTAGCCTTGACTTTGGTTACGCAGCTGATGGTATCTCACTCACTACTCAAGTATCACCACGTGCTCTTGGTAAAACTCGTGACGAACAAGTTGATAACTTGGTAACCATCCTTGATGGATACTTCGAAAACGGTGGACAACACTGTAACTTGAACGTTATGGACTTGAACGATGTTTACGAAAAGATCATGTCAGGTGAAGACGTTATCGTTCGTATCTCTGGATACTGTGTAAACACTAAATACCTCACTCCAGAACAAAAAACTGAATTGACACAACGTGTCTTCCACGAAGTTCTTTCAATGGATGATGCCTTGAACTAAGATTCAAATAGGTCTTAAAAACCAGTCGGAAACGGCTGGTTTTTTCATCCCCATCGCAAGAGTATTCTGAATTTTGAAAGAGTTTAAGAGCCTACTATATAGAGTTTGACAGCGTTTTCTCCAAGTGTTATAGTAGAGCTGTAAATAATATAGAAGGGGTGATCCTATGTTTTTAACATTTATTTTCGCTATTATTTGGCTCTTTATCCTGATTGCACTGATCTTTTTAGCAACCCTTCTCGTCCAGGACAGCACCGTGCAGCACCACCACCCGAGTTAGCGAATGATAAGCCTAAACAATAGCTATTCTAAACGAATTCAGAAAGGATAAGAAACAAACTAGAATTGTCAGATTTTAGTTCTGTCTCTCGTCCTTTTTTGCTATAATAGAAACAGATTATTTAGTAAGAAGGAAATTATGGAAGAGTCAAAACAGATCAACCAAGTGATCGACGTCCTGATGTTAGCTGGAACCCTCCTGATAGAGAGTGGTTCTGAGATTCACCGGGTCGAAGATACCATGATCCGGATCGCCCATTCACAGGGAATCGTCGATTGCAATGTTTTAGCGATGCCAGTCGCTATTTTCTTTTCAATTGAGAATGCCAATGTCACGCGCATGAAACGGATCTTGCGGACCAATTACAATATCGAAAAGGTCTGTGATGTCAATCAGATCTCTCGTCAACTCGTCTCTGGAGAGATCGATCTCGAGCAAGCCTACCAGGCCCTGAGCGAGTTGAAAATGAAGCGCGTTCCTTATACCAATCTCCAGTTGACCATTGCGGCAACCCTCAGTGCTCCTTTCTTCTCCATCATGTTTGGAGGAAATTTCTATGATGCGATTGGAGCGGGTATTGCGACTGTCTTTGCCTTTGCTTTTTCTCTTGTCGTTGAGAAATACGTTCGCATTCCTTTTGCCACTGCCTTTGCGGCCGCCTTTGTCTTTGGTTTTTTGGCCCATATCTGGACGCGCTATAGTGGTTTTCCTTCCAATACCGATCTCATTATCGCAGGCTGTGTCATGCCCTTCGTTCCTGGAATCGCTATGACCAATGCCGTCCGAGATCTGATGAATTACCACCTCAACTCTGGGATGAGCAAACTCTTTGAGACTCTCCTCATTACTCTTGCACTTGGTGCCGGTACAACGGTCGCCCTAGTCCTTATGAAATAAAATCATGAACCTAACTGAATTTTTAATCCAAGCGGTGGCCAGTTTGATTGCCATCATCACCTTTTTAATCGTCCTCAATGTGCAACGCTCCATGTTGATTCCTGGAGGAATCCTCGGTATGGGCATCTGGCTACTTTACTATATCCTGAAAGGGCCTACCAATGTCATCGTTGCAACCTTTATCGCAGCCATTGTCGGCTCCTGTATCAGTCAGATTTTAAGTATCATTCTCAAGACGCCTGTTGTGGTCTTTATGTTGTCCATTCTCGCGCCATTGGTTCCTGGATATATTTCCTATCGTACTACTTCCTTCTTTGTCAGTGGCCAATATCGCCAGGCAGTAACCAGCGTGACCCTGGTGGTTATTCTGGCCTTGGTGATCTCCATCGGGATGGCTAGCGGCTCTGTTGTCTTGAAACTCTACCATTCTTACCAACGCCATCAAAAAAGAAAAATGACCAATGCCAACTAGCATTGGTTGTTCAATTTTTATGAGTGTCATCGCTTGCATTTTCCACATAAAAGAATACAATAAAAGTGAAAAAACAAATCCTTTAAAGTATGCGAGGTGATGTATGATGCTAAACAAGTATATCAAGTATCTTCCTTGGATGATCCTAGGAGCCCTCCCCTCCTATCAATCAGCAACTATCTATGCCCGCAATTCATTTGACTTGTTCTATCTGACCTTGAACTTTCTGATTGTGTACATCGCTTTAATCGTCTTCTACGAAAATGTTCTAAGAGACAAATGCAAAGAACTCTTCATACGAATCATGAGCAATCCTAAAAAAGATAAGCAAGGATAAGAGTTGAAAAGCCATCTGAGGATGGCTTTTTCTTATAGATTTTCTATTTTTCTTTGAAACATTGCAAAATCGGTCCCGAGAATGATTTCCTTGCTGATCTAGCTTTTTCAAGGGAGTTTTACCCTTAAATATGGTAAAATAGTAACGAAATATACTAGTAGATATCAAATAAAAAAGAGGTTAAGAATGACAATTGGGATTGATAAGATTGGTTTTGCGACGAGCCCTTATGTCTTGCGTTTAGAAGATTTGGCTGCTGCTCGTAATACTGATCCCGAAAAACTGATCAAGGGTCTTCTCTTAAAAGAACAAAGTGTTGCACCGATCACAGAAGACATCGTCACATTGGCTGCTACTGCAGCAGATGATATTTTAACAGACGAAGATAAAGAAGCGATCGACATGGTGATTCTTGCGACAGAATCTGGAATTGACCAGAGTAAGGCTGCTGCTGTGTTTGTCCATGGCTTACTAGATATCCAGCCTTTCGCCCGCTCTTTTGAGATGAAAGAAGCCTGCTATGCTGCGACTGCTGCCTTGGATTATGCTAAACTCCATGTTGAAAAATTCCCACAGAGTAAGGTTTTGGTCATTGCCAGTGACATTGCTAAATACGGAATTGGAACTCCTGGAGAACCAACACAGGGGGCTGGAGCGGTTGCTATGCTGATCAGCCACAATCCTCGTGTTCTATCTTTTAACGATGATAATGTTGCCCAAACACGCGATGTCATGGATTTTTGGCGTCCAAATTATGCGACAACCCCCTTTGTGAATGGGATTTATTCAACACAGCAATATCTAGATTCTCTGAAAACAACCTGGGCGGAATACCAGAAACGGACTGGCCTTACCTTGACAGACTTTGCAGCCGTCTGCTTCCACTTGCCTTATCCGAAATTAGCTCTCAAGGGCTTGAAAAAAATCTTGGATAAGTCAGTATCAGAAGAGAAAAAAGATCAATTACAATACAATTTTGATCAATCGATTCTATACAGCCAACGCGTAGGAAATATCTACACTGGATCTCTTTTCTTAGGCTTGCTGTCACTACTGGAAAATCGTCCCCAACTCAAAGCCGGGGACCGAATCGCCCTCTTTAGCTATGGAAGTGGAGCAGTTTCTGAGATCTTTAGTGCCAATCTCGTTCCTGGTTTTGAGCAACTCCTAGATCATAACCGTATGGACAAACTAGATCAACGGACGGTTCTTAGCGTTGCTGACTACGAACGACTCTTTTATGAGGAAGTAGATCTAGACTCTAGTGGCAATCAAGTGTTTGAACCTGCTACGCTTCAAACTTATGCTTTGACAGAGATCAAGGAACACCAACGCACTTACCAGAAAGTAGAAAAATAATGGCACGATTACCAGGTTTTGCAAAACTTTCGCCCACAGAACGCATAGAGGCCTTACTAAAGGAAGGCCTCTTAACTTGGGATGAAGCACAGATCTTAAAAGAACAAAAGGGACTCCCCCTCTCTATTGCAGATCAACTGACGGAAAATGTCTTGTCGACCTTTGATCTGCCTTTTAGCCTCGCTCCTTATTTTCTGATCAATGGTCGTGACTATGTCCTTCCTATGGTCACAGAAGAGCCTTCCGTCGTTGCTGCAGCCAGCTTTGCAGCCAAGCTCATCCAACGTTCGGGCGGTTTCACCACCCAAGTGCACCAACGTCAAATGATCGGTGAGATTGCTCTGACAGATGTTAGGGATGTGGAAATGGCTAGCAAGCGCATCCTAGAAGACAAGGAAACTCTTCTTCAGCTGGCTAATGAAGCCTATCCTTCTATCGTCAAGCGTGGAGGCGGAGCGAGGGATCTTTGGGTCGAAAACAAGGGGAACTTTCTCATTGTCTACTTGGCTGTCGATCCTAAAGAAGCCATGGGGGCCAATATGCTCAACACGATGCTGGAAGCTCTGACCGATCGCATCCAAGAACTCTCTGGTGGACAGGCCTTAATGGCGATTTTATCCAACTTGGCCACGCGCTCTTTGGTGAGTGCACGGTGTGCTATCGATTTTAAAGCACTGAGTCGAAATCCTGAGGAAGCCATTGAGATTGCCCACCGGATGGAGCTAGCTAGCCAACTGGCTCAAGTGGATCCTTACCGTGCAGCCACTCATAACAAGGGGATTTTTAACGGGATTGATGCCCTGGTCCTTGCGACAGGTAATGACTGGCGGGCCATCGAAGCAGGTGCCCATGCCTATGCCACACAAAGCGGCTCATACAAAGGCTTGAGTCACTGGACAAGTCAGCCAGAAGAGAAAAAACTCTATGGAGAGATCACCCTACCAATGCCAGTTGCAACAAAAGGAGGCTCCATTGGCCTCAACCCAACGGTTCAAGTCAGCCACCGTTTACTAGGAGAACCTTCTGCTATCGAATTAGCCGGTATCATCGCGTCGCTCGGTTTAGCGCAGAATTTTGCTGCCCTGAAGGCCCTAGTCACCACAGGGATTCAAGCAGGACATATGAAACTCCAAGCACGCTCTCTAGCCCTTCTAGCAGGAGCTAAGGAAGAGGAAGTTCCCCGTCTGGTCAGCCAACTCCTTGAAAACAAACCCTTCAATTTAGAAAAAGCACAAACACTCTTAAAAGAATTGAGAAAATGAAAGAACTAAGACAAGTTTTTCGTTTTCAGATTGAAGACAATGTCATTTTTGAAACTTTCCTTAGGTGAGTACGGACGTCAGCGAACTTCTTCGAAGTTCCATGACTTAGTTTTGGACCCAAGGTTCCAAAACTCCCGAGCGCTAGAAACAATCCAATTTCTAGCACTTTTCTCACTGCGGAAAGTTTCAATGTATGTATGAACGAGCCTATTGGTATGTATCAGTTTTAATTATTCTGTATCACTTAGCTTGTTTTATGTAAAAAAACAGTTTATTTACATTCTAAAAGAGGCTGGGACAAAAGTCCTAGCCTCTCAATTATTTTTGGATTGTCGAGCAAGACGCAGTGGTTGAGTGGGCTCTACTACGCTGATTTCATCAGCTTTTACAGCCCTACTCAACTGTGCGGAGGTGGGACGACGAAATCGAATTCTAACGAATTACCGATTTCTGTCCCACTCTCTTTTGTGTTTGAAAAATTTTTCTTATTATTTTAAAAATGACAACTCGGGATGTTTCTTAGTATAGAGTACCACTTCGATAAAGGTCCCTACTTGGACGGCAAAGAGCAGTCCGACGAGAAGATTAATCCGATGGTCTGTTTCATAAAACGGAGAATTCCATAAGAAGTGATTGGCTACTGTCGAGACAACACACCAGAGTCCAAAGAGTTTTTCCTTTTTCTGGGTCACTTGAGACAACAAGAGGAAGACACCAACGGATACAACAGCTGTATAGAGGGCGTGTGAAGCTAACCCACCAGAAATACGATTAATAGCCTCAGTAACAGCGGCTAATTGGCTAGTTTTTGTTTGGCGGGCAACGTACCCTAAATCCTCAATGATTTGAAAACCAAAGCCAGAGCCCAAGCCGGCAATTAGAATCGCTTTTAGATCTTTTTTGCCAACCATCAAAACTACCCAAAAGGCAACTAGAGCCTTAAAGAATTCCTCTGAGAATGGGGCTGTCAAGGCATCGGTCCACTTGTTAAAGACAGTGGCATCCTTGATCATATGGCTATTTAGGATGTCAATTAAGCTATTACCTGAAAAGCTCAACCAGCCTGCTACGAAGGCACCCCCAAACATAGCAATCCATAAGAGATAGGTTGGGACAGACAACTGCTTGGCCAATCGTTTTGAAAAGAGATAGAGTGGGATAATAATAGCAGCTAAAACAGACAAGTTCAAGACCAAGTCTCTGCCTGCAGACTGGCTAAATTCTTGTTGAGAAAGATGACCGAGTTCAAACTCCAAGCCAATTCCTGCAAATAGTAGAAAGAGATAGATCGAGGCTCTTTGAATTTTAGTCATCTTGTTTTCCTCCCTTTTGTTTCTTTGAGCGAATTAGGTAGATCACAATTGCTAGAAGGGTTGCTCCGAACAAGCCTGCTGCTAAAATGTAATCATAGTCAAAATCAACCAGATCAATTTTCTCTTCATAAGCAGCATCTTCTTCATCATCTAGATCTTGCAGAGCACTTTTTCCGTGTTCATCTGCTACCTTTTGTTCTGCTTCTTTTCTAATTTCTTGCAAGCGTTCAAAGGTTTTCTCAGCTCTCGCTATTCCTTCCTCTGTTGCCTTCTTACTCGCTTCTTCAGGCTGAGAAGCAAGGGCAATTTGTTCCTGATCACTCAGATCTTGTTCGACCATCCACTGAGACTCCAACCGTTCCATTTCAGTACGAATCGCCCCATCTTCGAATAAATCAGGATACTTGGCTACAAGGTCATTGATTCTTGAAACGGTCCAATACCAGGAGCGGTCATTGTAATGATCCCCTAATTCTTGGTAGGCTTGATAGGTGTTGAGAATATTGCCATAATACGGTAGGTAAGGAGCATTCCGCGGACTGCCCATCGACAGCCACATGGTACCTCCACCCGCACTTGCTGGGACCTCGTCTTTCAGTTGGAAAATATGGGCCTCCATGACATTTGGATTGGAGATGGGGTATTTATAAACGGCATCAAACTCTCCTTTTTTCGGGATGCCTTTTCCATCCAGCTCCATTTGATCCTGTGGTTTGTATTTGGTTCCTTCCAAACGATTGCGTTGGAGATTCATGGCATCGCGGAGAGTTAATTTCCGATCAGTTGTATGAAGAAGATCAAAGGACGCATCGTCATATTTAACAGGAGAGCTTGGGTCTAGAGATTTGATCCCCGACCAAACCCGCGAGCGATCCGCTTCTTGCAAAGGCGGATTATAGGATTGAGAAATGTGGAATTTTCCATCCACTTCCTTATAACTATTTGCGTCCTTGGCGACTTTTTCAAGATCTTTTGAGGCAATCGTACGCTCTGTATCCGATAAATCAATATGGCCTAAAAAGAAAGTATTTGGAAAGACTGCAAAGCGGTCTTCTGGGAAGAGAATGGCCGCATATTGGTGACCAGATAGGATTTCAATATACCAGACGCCTTCTTTATCGGCAATGGTCACAATATTTCCTTCTGCAGCGCCTTTTTCTTCGACGATTTTAGCAATGAGTTCAACCCCTTCTCTTGCGGTTTTCACACTTGGGAGAACAATGCTGGTTAAGCCGGATTCTGCCAAACCATCCTTGACATAGGGATCCACTTTTTGGATCTTGTCATTTGCTGAAGCAGAGACAGTCGCAGAAATGGAAACCCCATATTCATTGAATCCTGCTTCGTCAAAAATTCCCTGATCTGGGGTGACATCTGGGACCGCTGTATACTTATAGCTAATCTCTGGCAAGGGATATTGAAAACCGTTGGCGGCATCCTCAAAGATGGCACCTTTTTTATTGTAGACGCGCTCTTTGACCACAAAATTTTTATTATGGTTGGGCTCTAAATCTTCGGTACGCCCTACCAAGGTCGAGCCGTCGGCCGTCAGTTTCTTTCCGATGATGAACCCCGTACAGGCCTCAACAGGTTGAGCAATCAACAAAAGCGGAAGCAAGGCTGCTACAGCTGATCGAAAATAGTGCTTCTTCATCCTAAACTCCTTTTTAAAAATGTTTTTCCTTATTTAGTATACTCTTTTACAAGCCTATTTTGCAAGCGTTTCCAGTAACCGTAAACAATTCGTAAACTATCAGAATTTTTGAGGGTAAACACTTTAAAAAAAAGAAAGGATTGGCTTTAAAAAGTCAATCATTAGAATGTAGATAAACTATTTTAAAGTAAAATAAGTTAAGCGATTCTGCAAAGAAATAAAAATGCATTCCAATTTTTAAATCGATTCAAAAATACTGAAACTTTCCGCTGTGAGAAAAGTGCCTGAAACGTTTTTGTTTCAGGCACTCGGGAGTTTTGAAACCTTAGGTTCAAAACTAATTGAACACGGGCTACGGATTGTGTCAAAAAGATAAGTTCTCCTAGAATCGAAAGATTCTGCGTCAAACTTCCTATTTTGACTTTATCCGTAGAAGCCCTTTGTATCTTAATTAGTCATGGAACTTCCTGGATTGCTGAAATCATCCACTGGATAATTTCACCTAACCTCCGTACTCACCTAAGGAAAGTTTCTAAAATGATTTTTCTTCATTTTCTCTGTTGCTGAGCTTGCCATAATTTTCCATAGAGGAGATAGTCGACTTCTCTGAGCTCTTTCAGGTTCTGACAACCGAGCGCACAAAGGAGTAATTTAAGGTCTTCTTTCCATCCTTGGACAATAGCAATCACTTCTTCGATGCTCTTTGTCTCTACCATCTCAAGAAAAACGCGGGAAAGTCCTACGCCACGCGCTCCAAGGACCAAGGCCTTGACCATATCAAGGGGATGACGGATGCCACCACTCGCGAGGATCTCAACCTGATCTATCTGATCTTGTAACTGTAAGAGACACTGAGCAGTTGATTGTCCCCAATCATCCAGATAAGCGCGATTGCCACCACGACGATTCTCAATATAGGCAAAACTAGTGCCACCACGGCCAGAAATGTCAACTGTTTTAATCCCAGCCTCTAGTGCCAGCTGAACTGTTTTAGGATCCATACCAAAGCCGACTTCTTTCAGGACTACCGGTACAGGAAAGCTCTGCCCATAGCTCTTGAGATGGTCTTTCCAAGTATGGAAAATCCTCTCCCCTTCAGGCATGAGCAACTCTTGCATCAGATTCACATGGACTTGAAGAAAGAGGGGTTGTAGCTCTTCCACTGTTCGCAAGCCCAAATCTGGCTCTTTATCGATGCCAATATTGGTCGCTAACAGAAGATGAGGGTGATCTGTTTTGACAGCGTACGATTGATCGCTCGGATCCTTCAGCCCTGCACTGTAAGAGCCAGTCACAAAGAGAATCCCACAGGCTTGGGCTACTGCTGCCAACTTTTGATTGATCTCTTTGGCCCGTTCACTCCCGCCGGTCATGGCATTGATATAAAAAGGGACCTCCCAATCACGGCCTGCGAAATGGGTCGTTAGATCAATCTCCGCTAGATCCACAAGGGGGAGGGAACGGTGAATTAGCTCGATCTCATCAAAGCTATTATAGGAGGAGCTTTGCTCCAAAGCATAGCGAATATGCTGGTCTTTTCGATTTTCGCTCACGAATCTCCCATCCTTTCTTTGTAAATGACTTCAATATTCTTTTCCTTCCAGCGGTCTATCAAGGTCTGAGTCTCAACTGGGTCAAAACTAAGGGCGATTCCACAGTCGCCTCCTCCAGCGCCACTAGATTTGGCGCAAGCCGTTAGGCCATCTGTCGCTTGCTGCAGGACTTTTAGAGCCGGGGTATAGATCAGATGGTTTAAGGATTTTAGGTTCTGATCTGCACGTTGGATACTGGCCTCGATCTCCCTTTGGTTTCCTTCACGGAGGCCTTTTTCAAGATTCTTCACTGCAGTCTGACTCTCCTTGAGAAAGGCTTCATTGATCGCCCCCTTGATCTGGCGGATCAAATCACTTGAAATCGCTGGTTCCTTGGTCCAACCAACCAGAAAATCATAAGAGACGGCTGGCTGAATCACTCGGATCTGGTAGTTCCAATTCAGTTCTAAAACTTGTGAGAGGGGCTGGGAAGTCAAGGCTTCATGCAACCAAGCCCGATCAAAGGATTGGTAATAAATCAAGTCCTCGTAGGCAATACAAGCCAAATCGCCCATGGAACCATTGTCCCCTCTTTGCACCAAGACGACTGCTGCTAGTCGAAAAAGCAGATCGGGGCTTAGGTCTAGTTCATACAAAGCCGCCATGGCCTTGATCACGAGCAAGACCACACTTCCGCTGGAACCAATCCCATACTTCTTCCCCTCTTCACCCAATGTCCCCCTAAGGTGAAGATCAAGGGGTTTCGGGGCTATTCCCTGATCTTTCAACCATTCTTCCATGAGCTGGATAGTCTCTTGAATCAAGGCGTAGTCCTTATTTGGAGTCAAATCCACCTTGTAACCAAAGAGATCTGAGACCAACTGGTAAGTGTTAGCTTCTTGAATGGTAGCTGACAGATAAATGGGAATAAACTGAATCACGGCTCCACACCCAGGCGTTAACACCGCGTATTCTCCAGCTAGATAGAGCTTGCCTCCGGTCTGTACCTGATACTTAGTCTTCATCTTGAGGGTCCTTTGTCTTAGATACGATGGTCCGATAGCGGGCGTCAAATAAAGGCACCAGCTGATCCAAGTCTTCTTCTAGACAGAGGACTTTAACATTTGGCCCTGCATCCATGGTAAAGTAACAAGCATGGCCCGTTGCGCGAAGCTCACGGACAAAATCCATGGCTTTGTAGCTTTCTTCTGTCAAGTAGCTAAAGGCTGGAGTGGCTGTCCTGGTCGTTCCATGCATGGCAAGGGCATTGCGCTCTGTCAAGTGGCCGACCCGTTCAAAATCATTGGCAGCTAGATAGCCCAGCATGTCCTTGTAATCTTGACAAGACTCCTCCACCCATTCTTTGAAATTGGTCGAGGTTTCCATGCAGCGTTTCATCCCTTCGCGGCTAGAGACAGGCTTTTGCTTATCATTGAGAACCAGCATAATCATAGCCAGTTTCAGGTCTGTTTTGACCTTATATATCTCTCCACTTTCTTTGTCCCAGGCTGCTAAGGGACCAAAGAAAGACCGTGAAGAGGAACCCGAAGCAAACTTGGCTTTTTGAGCTAATTCCTCCTGGCTCAAGCCCAAATCATAATACCGATTGCAAGCCTTAACGAGAGCAGAGAGCCCGCTCGAGCTAGAGGACAAGCCTGCTGCGGTTGGCATGTTGTTGCTGGTATCCACCCGAACAAATCCTACTTCATCTGCTGGCTTCAAGCCATCAATCACAGCTCCAATTTTGGCTTGCTCAGCTGGATTTTGGAATTCCCCATCGATGTAAAATTCATGCGCAGTCGCATCTGCTGGCAAGGGAGATAGACTGGTCTCTGTATACATATTCTCTAAGGTCAACGAAATCGAACTGGTCGAAGGGACCATCTGTTTGGCATCTTCTTTTCCCCAGTATTTGATAATCGCGATATTGGCATAGGACTTAGCCTTTACAGGTTTTCGATCCATGTATGGTGCGCTCCTTCTTTTTCTAATGCATGGGCAATGGTTGCTGCTTCACGAGAATCCTTGACGAGGGCAATCACACAGCCTCCAAGACCACCCCCGCTCATTTTAGCGCCTAAGGCCCCGTTTTCAAGGGCAACAGCGACCAAATGGTCTGCTTCAACACAGCTGACACCGACGGCTCTCAAGTGGTCATGGCAAGTAGTCAGAGCCTGTCCTAGGCTCGTTAGATCATTCATTTTCAGAGCCTCTTCCACCTGCTGGGTCAACTGACCAATCTCATGGAAATGGGACAAAACTTCCTGCCCTTTGGCTTCAACCTTTTGGATCGCCTCACGGGTATTGCCGTGAATTCCCGTATCCGCAATCACCAAGCTCGCTTTTATACCCAGCTCCAGCGGGTAAAAGCCGACATTTCGGATAAATTTAATGGCTTGATCGCTCAAACAAGTCTTGGCATCGAGCCCACTTGGATTCATATGGGCAATGGTTTCTGCTCGATTGACCAGGATTTCTAAGGTCTCATCATTCAGCTTCTCTTGATAATAGTCAAAAACGGCACGAATAGCTGCGATACTCACTGCTGCAGATGATCCCATCCCCCGTTTTTCCGGTACCATGGACTGAATGCGACAGCGAATCCGGGCCTCGCGAATCCCGAGGTGCTCAAGAGACGCAAAAACTGCCATGGACAAGGTGTCATCTTCAAACAAAATCCATGGACTGTCTGCCGGGATGATCTGGCAGATCACTTCGATATGATGGAGTGGCAAAGCAATAGCCGGATAACCATAAACCACCGCATGCTCTCCAATTAAGATAATTTTACTATGCGCCCTTCCGACGCCTATCTCTTTATGCATATTCATCTCGCTCTATTAAGGTCATTACTATTTTAATATAAATCAGCCAAAAAAGCGATGCTTTTGAAGGAAATCCAACCTAAGACGGAGTTCAAAAATGAATCTCCTACCAGTTTCTTTCTCACGGACAGACCGTAAAAGGCCAGGATCCATCATCCTAGCCTTCCATTTCTATTTTTCACATTCTTGTTTGATCAGGTCCATCAAAGAGTTGCGGTCGAGGATCCATTGGGCCCGTTCATCCTTCTCATAGGTCCGGTTGGACAAAAAGATCACAGCTTCCTGCCTCTTTCGATTGTACATGATGAAGGTTCCTGTATAGCCCGTATGATCCAACCAGTCCCCCTCTAGATTCCATCCAAGAGCGCGGGTCTTGCCCTCTTCACGCGCAAAATTCTGAGACAAGTCACGCGCAAAATCATCCTTCAGATAATGCTCTAAGAAGCGCTCTAGATCAGCAACAGTTGAAAAAAGTCCAGCACTTCCCGCATGACAGCCCAGAACTCTCGCTTTGGGATCATGAACACTTCCAGAAGCCACTCCACGGACCGTTGGCACCGCCTTTTCGACCGGCCCAAACCGTGTTTCTGTCATCTTCCAAGGCGTAAAAATCAGCTCTTCAAATAAACGATCCAAGGGCTGGTGAAACCTGTCTTCCAACCAAAAGCCCAGCAGAAGAAAATTGACGTCGGTGTAATGAAAACTCTTGTCTTCTTTTAACTGCAAATTTTCAAGGGCTGTTTTCAACTGCCTCGCATCCAATTGATCCCGGTTGGGGATAAAAGGATCGAGACCAGAAGTATGGGTCAAGAGTTCCCGGATGGTCGTCTTCTCATGAGCAAAACGTGGGTAAAGCTCTTTAAAGGGGCGATCGAGTGGAAGCTCCCCTTTCGCATACAAAAAGGCACAGATGGTAGCGACTCCGACGACCTTGCTGACACTGGCCAAATCATAGACCAGATCAGCCTCTACTGGCTCACCTTTTTCAGGATCTGCTAGTCCCAGATAGTGCTCACTCCACTGACCATTTCGGTAAAGCGCAAGAGAGGCACCTGGATAGATGCCTTCTTGGATTTGTTCGGTGATTTTTTCGATGATTGCCTTCACGCTCATCACTCCATTCTTATTCTTCATAAGAAATATGGACCTGATCTTGATTGGCTTCAACCCAGAGTTCGATCTGGCTCGGATCCTTAGCAATCAAGAAAGTTCCCTTACGGTGCACAAAATCGACAGCTTCTCCTAAGCTTTCTTTCAGAACTTCTACATCAAAAGGTGCCAATTCGACCTTGATCATACTCAAATCCCAAGTCACATGGTTTCCCACTTGGAGATCTTCTCCTTGAGCCTCTTGCAAATGGATAAGATGTGCCAAAGCTGGCAAGTTGCTATAGAACTTCTCAGCCTCAGCAAGATCGGCCACATTGACCTCAAGAAAGTCCACATCAAAGCTGGTCAAACCTTTGAAATCTTCTGGAAGCTCAACAAGAGGCGCTTTCTCCAAAGGTTCTAGGCTTTCAAGATTTTCTTCCGCATGCACGAAAATGGTATCTCCTTGAGGAGACACAACTTCAAAGGCGCGACCATTAGCTCCTTGGTAAAGGGCGCTTGTCTCTGGCTGGCGGGCCAACAAATAATCAATTTCTTGAGCTTGTGCCACTTTCACCACGATGCGACCCAATTTCTTTGGACCTTCGACCTTACGCGAACGCATACTCGGTGACTCTTCTAAGACGATTTTTTCTACTTTTGAGGCATCTCCTAAAGACAGGAGAGCTCCTTCTTCCACTAATACTTTCATTCCCAATGTCTCTTCATAAAAGCGTTGATTGACATTTCGGTTATTCACTTTCAAGACTGGGATCACTCTTACGATCTGATTTGCTGTCATACTTTCCTCCAAGCACTTTTTATTGTAAAAGATTTTCTGGCTTTTTACAAGAAATCTTGTGCAAAAAAGACAGATTTTTCAAAAATAAAAATCTGTCTTTCTTTACTTAATATACTGTTCGTGTATGGACCCGCCCGTTTGGAGCTTCAAATTCATATTCTAAGTAATCCTGATAGGTCCCCGGTGCAATCACTCCACGAACATCTAATACAGCCGTTCCCGCCTGTCCCACAATTGAATCTGCTAACAGACAGCAATTAGTAGACAGAACAAAGTAAGATTTAAAACGCGAAGAAGTAAATTTATATAGCTCAGCCCCTAAATCATATTTCAATTTGTAAGCGTAGGTCGGCTGACCGTCTTCCAGTAACCTCCTAGGTGGATCCCAAGGTTCTAACAACTGATCAATTTCAGCTAGACGCTTCTCTACTGCCTGATTCTCTTCTTCGGTAAGGGATAGGCTGTAGCCAAACAGCGTCTTTTGACTCTCTTTTTTACATAGTTCGATGTATGGTTCCTTATCCACTTTAAACAGTACGCCATCCCCAATCGTCCCAAATAGACGCTCTGAAAAGGGATCGTAACTTCCGTAAGAAATGACCTTCCCCTGATAACAAATATCTACATGCCCAATCGCTCCAAATAAGTTGCTGTCAGAAGTATGAACCAAAATTTCTAATTCCCTTGCCTCTTCTTCTTTTTTCACCAATCGATAAGGGCCTGTGTGTCCCGCCGAGCTCCCTTTTTGAAGAAACTGGTTAAACCGTTTTAACTCCTTAGCAGGGATAAAGGCTGCAAAGATAACCGGTAGGCTAATACGAAAGCGACGTTTTAACTCTTGGCCTTGTTGGTCTTTGTCAAATAAAATACCATCTCGAATATTAGAAATCCCCAACAAGACCAGATAAGCCCCCAAGAGGATAAATTGGAAGTGCCTATCTGAACCAGGTTCCAAGACAGTTGCTAGACCAATCCCACCGTTTAAAAGCGCATCCCATAAATAGAGCCAGCCTCCTTTTACCCGATTGGCCTTATAAAGCCAAAATGTGATCCCATAGACAATGGCACTCCCCAACTGATATGCCCCTAAACAAATCACAACTAAGTTTACGGGCAGACTACTCAGTCGATTCAACCAGATCAACGCAAGTGAAAGAAAAATAAACCAAATAGAGTGGCTATAGGAAATAGACTTGCTACGTAACAAAAAGCGAAGAAGAAAGCTTCCTAGTCCATCAACTAAAAAGTAAATGGCTAATAGATCCAAGGAAAATTTGGTGAAACCAACGCCGTTTCGAAAAATGAGAATCCCAAAAATGACGGCAAGAACCCCAAACAATAAGGTCCGTCTTCTTGCAACTTGTTCAAAAGATATTTTTTTCAATATTCCTTCTCCTTATAGACGAAAGGTCTTTAGACAAATACTATTTTATCATGTATAATATAAGAAGTAAAGAACAAAGAAACTGATAAAAGGAGCAGCCTATGAAATACAATCAATATAGCTATCTATCTGTTGACCAAAAAGACATTCTTAAGGAACTAAAAGAAATTGGGTTTGACCTTCCCCTTCATCTTACAGAGAAAGAACTGTTTGAATGGTTTGTTCGCAAGGTTTATTTCACCTACAAAAATACAGATTATCCCCTCTCTAACCTAGTGGCGGATGCTGAAACAGATCTCCTGAGCTATTTCCAATCAGACCGCGAATGGTCGCCGGAGATTTTTTACACAGTAGCTCTCCAGTTGCTCGGTTTCCACTATTTTATTGATTTTGAAGATACGGATAGCTTCTTGAAAGAAGTCCAATTTCCGATTGAGTATGGAAACTTGGTTGAAAACCTCTATCACCTCCTCAATACTCGAACAGTCAAAGGGAATTTACTAATTGATCAGTTGGTCAGCGATGGTTTGATTCCTGAGACCAACCAGTATCACTATTTTAATGGTAAGAGCCTCGCAACCTTTACGAGCCAGAATGCCATCCGCGGGGTCGTTTATGTCGAAAGTCGGGTCGATACCGACAAGGATGGTCTGCCAGACTTGGTCAAGGTCAGCATCATCCGTCCTCGCTATGAAGGCAAGATCCCAGCAGTCATGACCGCTAGTCCCTATCACCAAGGGACCAACGACAAGGCCAGCGACAAGGCCCTCTACAATATGAATGTCGACCTCGAGGTTAAAGAACCTCATACCATTCAAGTAGAAACACCTCAATTAGAATTGGTGGACCCTCTTGGTCAAGCTGAACTAGTCGATGAAGCTGAAGAAACCCTCACTCATATCAACTCCAGCTATACCCTCAACGACTACCTGCTTCCACGCGGATACGCTAATCTCTACGTATCTGGAGTTGGAACAAAAGATTCGCAAGGCCTGATGACCAACGGAAATTACCAACAAATCGAAGCCTATAAGAATGTCATCGACTGGCTCAATGGTCGTTGCCGTGCCTTTACAGATCACACACGCAAACGCCAAGTAAAGGCTGATTGGTCTAATGGAAAGGTCGCAACCACAGGGATCTCTTACCTTGGAACCATGTCTAACGGCCTTGCGACCACCGGTGTTGATGGCCTAGAAGTCATCATTGCGGAAGCTGGAATCTCTTCTTGGTACAACTACTACCGCGAAAACGGCCTCGTCACAAGTCCTGGAGGCTATCCAGGTGAAGACTTTGATTCCCTTGCCGAATTGACCTACTCGCGCAACCTTCTAGGTGGAGACTATTTGCACCACAATGCGGCCCACCAAGCCGATCTAGACATCGTGAAAAAAGAGCTGGACCGCGCTTCTGGAGACTACAACCAGTTCTGGCACGACCGCAATTATCTCTTACATGCTGATCAGGTGAAGGCTGAGGTGGTCTTCACTCATGGTTCCCAAGACTGGAACGTCAAACCCCTTCACGTCTTTAATATGTTCCAAGCCCTTCCAGCAAGCATCAAGAAGCATCTTTTCTACCACAATGGTGCCCATGTCTACCTCAACAACTGGCAATCCATTGACTTCCGTGAGAGCATGAATGCCCTTCTCTCTAAAAAATTGCTGGGCTACGATTCAAGCTATGAGTTGCCAACTGTCATTTGGCAGGATAATACAGGAGAACAAAGTTGGACTTCCTTGGATGATTTTGGCAACCAAACAAGTCAGCGCACCTTCCTACTCGGAGACGGTGAAAAAGTCATCCAAAACCGCTATGCGACGGAAGATTACGAGCGCTATGGCAAGGCTTATCCGACCTTCTTAAGCGATCTCTACCAAGACAAGGTGCAACAGGTGACGATCGATCTTCCAATCGAAGAAGACCTGCACCTCAACGGGAAAGCTCGCCTTCACCTACGACTTCACTCCAGCACCAATAAAGGCCTTCTCTCAGCCCAACTCTTAGAGCTTGGAAGCAAGAAATACCTCCAACCCTATCCTGCAGTCTTATCGGTCCGTACACTGGATAACGGTCGCTACCATATGCTAGACAACTTGACCGAGTTGCCATTCAAGGAAGCGGGCCAACGAGTCATTTCGAAAGGTTATCTCAACCTCCAAAACCGGCATGACCTCTTAGAGGTTGAGGCCGTAACACCAGGCGAGTGGATGGAATTTGACTTTGATCTCCAACCAACCATCTACAAGCTCGAAAAAGGTTCAACTCTTCGCTTGGTCCTTTACACGACGGACTTTGAAATCACTGTGCGTGATCAAACCGATTACCAACTCACCATTGACTTAGCACAATCAAGCCTCCATCTTCCTGAAATGACAGAGGCCCACTAATTGTGGTATCAAGGCTTAGCCTTTCTTTGCTTCATTTGACAGCTTAGCCTACTTATGTTACTATCTAATAGAGTATTTCATAGAAAAAGATATTAGAGGAAGTTATGGCGATTGAAAAAACTGTCAGCGAAATTGCTGAAATTTTAGGAGTCAGCCGCCAGGCGGTCAATAACCGTGTCAAGGCGCTGGCTCCAGAAGATACCCAAAAAAATGAAAAAGGGGTTACCGTTGTAACCCGTAGTGGCTTGATCAAGCTCGAAGAAATCTACAAAAAAACTATTTTTGAAGATGAGCCAGTCAGCGATGATGTAAAGCAACGCGAATTGATGGAAATTTTGGTAGATGAAAAAAATGCTGAAATCGTCCGTCTCTACGAGCAACTCAAAGCCAAAGACGAGCAACTCGCTAAGAAAGATGAACAGTTGCGCGTGAAAGACGTTCAAATTGCTGAAAAAGACAAGCAATTGGACCAACAACAACAATTGACTTTACAAGCAATGAACGACCGCGATACCTTGAAACTTGAACTCGAACAAGCCAACGAAAAAGTTCAAGAGCAAGAAAGCAAAGGTTTCTGGGCACGCGTTTTCCGTCGATAATCCGGGGCTGGATCCTACCAGTCCCTTTTCTTTTCTACCACAGGAGATTTCCCATGAAAGCATTAGAAGATTATATCGCCTTCGATCTCGAATTTAACCAATACGAAGGGGCCTATCAGATTATCCAGGTGTCTGCCGTGCGTTTTACGGACGGTAAAGAAGTCGATCACTACGACTCCTACGTCTACACCGATAAGCCCCTAAAAAGCTTTATTAACGGCTTGACTGGCATTACCCAGGACAAGATCCAAAATGCCCCTCAACTCGAGCAGGTCCTCAGTGAATTCAAGGCCTTTGTAGGAGACCGGCCCTTGATCGGATACAATGCCAAAAAGAGCGACCTACCCATCCTACTTGAAAATGGCTTGGATCTAGAAGACCAGTACGCTGTCGATGTCTTTGACGAGGCTTTCGAACGTCGTCCATCTGACCTCCACGGCATTAAAAATCTCCAACTCCACACCGTTGCAGAATTTTTGGGGGTAGCAGGAAAATCACACGATAGCTTAGAAGACGCCCGCATGACAGCTCTTGTCTACGAACAATTCCTCGAATTTGATCAAGGCCGCACCCTCCTTGAAGAACAAGAGAACTTCTCCACCAACCCCTTCGGAGGCTTGGACTTATCCGGATTTTTTGATGAATAAAAAGAGAGAGTGGGACAGAAATCGGTAATTCGTTAGAATTCGATTTCGTCGTCCCACCTCCGCACAGTTGAGTAGGGCTGTAAAAGCTGAAGAAATCAGCGTAGTAGAGCCCACTCAACCACTGCGTCTGGCTCAACAATCCAAAAACAAGAAGAGGCTAGGACTTTTGTCCCAGCCTCTTTTGAATTAATGAAAACTTCTTTAGCTTAAAATGGTAATTTCCCTGCGAAAGCACCGAGTTTTTTCTTGGTTGCCGCATCAATTTCTTCAATGGCAGCATTGATGGCTTGCACCGTCATATCAGAAAGAGTTTCTGTATCTTCTGGGTCGACCACTGCAGCATTGAAATCGATGGAAACAACCTTCTTATCACCTGTAAGAGTTGCAACAACCAAGTCTTGAGCAGATTTCCCTACAAATTGAGTTGCGGCTAATTCTGCTTGGCTTTGCTCCATTTGCTTTTGCAATTTTTGAGCTTGCTTCATCATATTTTGCATATTCATCATAATGTTTTCTAGATTCCTTTCGTATCAAGGGTTTAGACCCTATTGCTTAATTTTCACTGCCCACTTCTGCCCATTTTTCTAAAAATCGTCAAATGCGTTAGCGACTTCTTTTTGTTGTGATGGGAACAAATGTGAGTAGATATTTATTGTTGTATTGATAGAACTATGTCCTAGTCGTTTCATCAGTGTGAAAAAGATATAATCCTTTCCTTCTCCTCTCCTCAATCCCTGATTTATCAAAAAGGCTACATGCGAATGCCTAAAATCATGGTTTCGGATCAATTTGAAATCTTCTGGCAATCTTTTCTTGAATGCTGCTCTAAAGTTAGAGACATTTGGAGCAGTCATAGGTTCCCCTGAAAATTGGAAAATCTGCAAATCATCTGTTGAATCAGTGAGCTTAGACAGCCTCTGACTTTGTACTGACTTCCAGGTTTTCAACTCATCCACAAAAGCTTTATGAATGTAGATTTCTCTATTTGATTGAGTTGTCTTTACAGATCCAATATGTGTTTTTCCATTGCGATAATAGGCTGACTTACGGATCTTAATATATCCCTCATCAAGAAAAATATCTCTCCAAGTTAAGGCAAGTGCCTCCCCCATACGAATTCCCGTAAACATGAGTACACGATACAGAAGTTTAAAAGGATACTCACTTTCTTCAAAATAGGACTCAAACTCCTTGAATTGTTCAGGAGTATAGTAGGACATTTCTTTATGCTTTTCTGGAAGTTTCCGAATAGCATCACATGGATTATCCTGTCTGAATCCTTTCGAAATAGCAATATCAAACAACTTATGAACAAAAATCATTTGTTGGTTAATATGCGTTGGTGTAAGTGTCCCACCTTTTACACTAGGTTTTTCAATTAACCAATCTCGATATTTTTTTACATCTTGAATGGTAACTGAAGACATATCAGCATTTTCAAAGAATCGCGATACATATTGGGTATAGTATGAGTTCTGAGTATCTATTGTACCTCTTTTATTTCCACGAAGCTCATCTTCTTCTTTTAACATTACATAAAGAGAGGAAATGGTGAGTTTTTTTGTATTCTGTATCTGATTTAACTTATGGATACGGTAATAAGCCTCATATTCCTCTGCTTCTTTTTTCGTTAAAAAATTAGATTTGCGGTGTCGTATACGTTTGCCAGTTAAGGAACTTTTACCATCACTAATATCAACTAGCCACAGTCCATCGTCCTGTTTTATTACCGCCATGCTATTTTTCTCCTTCAGTCATGACAGCGCTTTGAAGGTTCCCCTCAATTATATCATTTTTTAATTGTATTTGAAAACCAAGAATGGATTCAACTGTAATAATCGGTACACGTCCAATACGTTTATTCTTATACCATTCAAATCCTTCTTGTACAAGCTGCCTTTTAGCCTTTCGTATTAATTTACTAGCTTGTGTTTCAGAATATCCAATCAATTCCATTAAATCATTTTTATCTACAACTTGAATCATCTATATCTATTCCTTTCTAATGTCCAATAACATAGGTAAATTGTTTGGCAGTTTCCGCATCAAATGTGCGGTAACTAATAATCCCCAATCCTTTCACATTACATTCAGAGACGAGAATTGAACCGTCTGATTTGACTTGCTCCACAAATGAAATATGTCCGTATATTGGATCAGCTCCAGCTTGTCCAGGGCTAAATGATAGAGCAGAGTGTTCTGTTGGTGTATGGGTTGTTGTGAAACCTGGCTTATTCATCCATTGTCCACCATTTCCCATAAATGGATCAAAGTTGACTCCGACTTGTTTTCCACGGTTGAAGACATACCAGGTACATTGTCCCCAAGGATAGGTACTAGTGATATATCCTGTGGTATCAATAGCTGTTGTCAAACTATAGCCTACAGGTATATCATTTGAAGTGATGCCACCACCATCTCTAGTTTTTCCTGTAGTTTGTTCAGGAGCTTTTGGTGTTCCTCCATGTTCATCAATGAAGGCATCCAGTTTTTGCATGGTTTCTGCACGTCTTTTTCCTGATCCGGTGGTATCTGTGAAATAGACCCCACCATCAGTTGCTGGATTGAGTGTTCCATTCGCAAACTTTTTAGCTTTGTCATCTTGAATTTTGAAGGTTTGGTTTTTATTTCCAATGATGGTTTGCTGGGTTAATCCAACAACAGCAACCTCATCATTAAAGTTATTGGCATATTCTGGATTGGAGTCATAGGCTCCAAAACCAAACATATTGGCTCCAGGATTAGTGGCTACCCCAGCAGTTCCAAGGGAACTTTCATTCAGTGCAATCGCAACGATTCCACGGACATCAAGATTAGATTTAACTTCCCATTCGAGGAGCTTTTTCCCATTAATTCGGTTCTTATCGTAGGAGATTCCTAACGTATCTAAAAAGCCGTCTAATTGCTCTGCTGTGATACCGAAGCGATGAACAAGTAGGTTATGAGTATAAGGGTCTCCATCTGACCAGTGATCCGCATAAGTCACTCCATTTTGAGATTGGGGCGAGCCATTCGTTCCACCACCTCCGACAGCCCCCATAAGGATAATGATAATGAGGACTGGTAGAAAGAGAGGAATAAGACCAGCTAATAGAAACCATTTTAGTTTTTTCATCGAATCTCCTTTCTAGTTAATGTCTTATATAAGCAGTGAACAGGACAGTCCCAAAACGCCATTTAGCATCTAGAACGACTGAATAGGTCTTAGCCTGTAAGATAATTTGGTCTTGCTCTTGTTCTGTGACTGGAAATAAAAGAAGGAAATCGACTGAGCGTTTTTCTTCTTGGTAGGCCTGATAAAGAGTTTCTTCAAGAACCCTTGGAAAAGAAGTTCTTGAGCGTATTTTCGTATTCATATCATTCTCCTCTAAGTTGTTTTAAGCGTTCTGTTAATCGGTCTCTTCGTTCAATATTGGCTCTTAATTTATCATCTCGTGTCATAGTCTTTCTATAAGTACGAGTGAAAGCATTCGATCCTTGAGCTTTGTACATGGCTTGAGGATCTTTATATTCCTCTAATTTGCGCTCAATACTATTAATGCGGAGTTGTTTAAATGGAGAAATCCATTCTTCTTTAAGAGTTTGGAATTCCTCGTTTGAACTTGGTGTTGGCTTCGCTGTGATTGGGGATTCCATTGAAGGAGTTGGTGTTTTTTCTTCAACTGGTTTAACCTTCTCAGGAATTGCCTTTGTTTTCGGAATGTTTGGTTCAGGAGTATCTGGACTTGTTGGCATCTCAGGTGTTTCCGTTGGGAGCACTTCATCGGGCTGGTGCTCTGATTCCTTATTGGTAAAGAAAGAACCAACATTTTGGAAGTGACTCTTGGCATTCATCATCATCCCAGCTCCAAAACCAGCACCTGCTAGGGCAAAGTTCCCAAGGTGTTGAGCAGATGAAAGACTTCTCGATGGTACTTGTGAAGCCACCTCTCTAGTCTTTGTGACCCCTTTTTCAACTTTGTTTCCAATATCACTTGCCACCATTCGTGCTTTAGATCCAAGAATGAATTGGATCAGCTCAGCTTTGTATTTCCATAGAAGGAAATATACAAGTCCTTTTGAGACAACTGAAATGAGTAGTTTAAAGACAAGGCCAAAAATGATTAAGGATGGAAGAGTTTTAAGGATGCCATCAAAGCCAGTAATGACGATATTTTCTATCATTTTCTCAATGTAGAAGACTAATAGAGTCAATAGACTCGTGATAGCTGGGAAAAGTAGCCCGCCAAACATGACTTTCAGAACTCCAAAAATCAAATCTTGCATTCTTGGTACGAAGGACATTAGTAGCACAATTGGAAAGAGCAGGATCATCATCAGGACGAGTGTCTGAGCAATGACGTTTAACATCTGAATCAAGATGACGGGTATAGCTAATACAAAGGCTTCACAGATTTTAAAGATCACATAAAACATACGAGTAAAGATGAAATCTGGCATAGCTGAAACCCAACGGTTCTTTTCACCATCATCATTGGCTCCATTTCCTAGTTCATCTAGATATTTATTGCGATCTTTAGACTTAACCGCTTTAAAGTTTCCATTTTTATCGCCTGTTCCTAGTACCTTACTATCGTCAAAAGTTTCTTGTTTCCCATCTTGGCTATTCTTATATTTCCCGTTTTCTTGTCCTGTATTGACAAAGACATATGCTTTATAAGAGGTTTCTGCAATATAGCTATCTGCCATGGAATCGCCAATTTTAATGGATTTGTTATTGCCGTACTCCACCTTGATATTCGTGATATTTTTGGTGACATCTTGAGAGACATGGTTGATAGTATCAAGTAGATACAGACCTCCTGATGTTCCAGCAATTGTTCCAAAGTAACCAAATCCAAGGATGAGAACTAGAAAGACATGAAGGAGAGTTCTTGAAAAAGCTCCCTTAGAAAAGAAAAACTGGTAAAAGAGATAGAACGCTAGAATCAGAAGTAACATCGAAACGAGTGATTGTTTTGCGACTCCACCAGAGCTTGAACCAATGAATCCTTTCCAGATATTCATCGCTCCATTAAATACATAGTTCTTGTAGTTGGAGTAGAGATCAATCTTTTCAAGAATTCGAATCAGCAAAGAAAAGAAGCCCACCACTGCGTTTAGAATGAAAAAAAAGAAGTTGACGAAAAGCTCATTAATCAGAACCCAAGCCCCGTTAAAGGAAGCGAACCCAGTTGGCTCCATGTAGGACTTAAGAGAAAATATATCGACTCCCCTTAGTTTGTCAAAAGCTTCTTGCATGGGTTCACCTCCTAACTAGCGTATTTATTTTCAAGACTTGATGATACCGTAGCTTTCATTGGTTTTAGAAGCATATCAATATCTTCAAAGATATTGTGTACGGAAATCATATTGAGATTACCGTACACGTCATAGTACAGGCATTGACCAGATATCATATTGTCAATCCATTCGAGATTGCTTTCAGTAACTTCGAGATTGACGTGTTTTAAGATATCTTCCCGTTCAGACTTTTCATAGAAAGCAAAGATAGTCCCAAATCCAGTTGTATCATCGTCATTTTCTGCATCATGTACAGATTGGGTAATCAGTGCCAAGGTATTATTTTTGGAGCGTCCAATCCGACGCATATTTTTGATAACGGCTTTTCCTTCTGCGGACTTCATAAGAATCCACGCTTCGTCAAAGAACTCAATGGTATCTTCATTTTCATTTCGTTCTCCAAAGTGGGTACAGAAGGCACCAAGCGCAAACATGAGAGCAATAGAGTTGCGTTCATGATCTGAAATTTTTGTGGAATCGTCCTTTGGTAGTTTGAGGTTATTGACCTCTAGAATGGTCACTCGTGATTCATAGTTAAGTCCTTGAGTGGTTCCATCTGAAAAGGCTAGTTCCAAGATAGAGTTTGTGACAATTGAGGTTAGATAACGACCAACCGAAGCAATTTCAGAGGAAGTAGAGTCTCTCAGAACTTTTAGGACGTGTTTAAATCCGACCTTCTCACCAGCGACTCGTTTCTCCACAATCGCATTAATAGCTTCTGTGATCGCTGTTTTCTGATCCATCGTGACATCATCTACAGCTTGTAGTAGAAACTCAAGCATGTTTTTTGCGACCTCTACAGCTTGTTCTTTATCTAGAACGACAATAGGATCTAAAACTCCGTGGTTTGATGGTAGTGAGCTATCCAGTGTTACAAAGTTAAAGTTCTCAATCTGTTTCTTGCGTTCAGGATAGAGACGTGCAAATTCAGGTGAGTTGATCACTTCTTGGTAGTGATTTCTAAGTTCACGTTTAGGGTCAATGTAAAGGGTTTTGACATTCTGTAAAGCCACACTTAAAAAGATGATCTGAGCAAGGAAAGATTTTCCTTGCCCTGTTGCGCCCGTAATAATGATGTGCGGGTTCTTGGTAATCTTTCCAGCGATATCTTCCTTATTTCCGACTGTCGCATTGTAGAGGACAATGTTCTTTGAGGAATCAATAGCTTTAGCAATATTGTCCCAACGGCCTGTCCAGTTATCTACTCGGCCAATATACCAACCGATACGGTTTCCAGAAGAGGTATTGGTGAAGGGCATGAGTTCTGAAAATCCACGAGCTGTGACCATATGTGTCCAGGTGCGAGTTTTCTTTTGGAGGTTTTCTCCATAGAGCAGCGCTTGAAAGAGATAGGGTCCGTCTTGAGAGGCCTCACTGATTTCAACGCCCATATCATCAAAGTAGTTCAAAACCACTTGTCGTCTTTGACGGAGTTGGTTCACACTAGAAGCAGAGACAATCAGATAGGCTCCATATTCGATGATATCTTCCTTGTTTCCGACTTTCTTCATTAAGTCCTTTAGGGAGATGGAACCCATGATAATCTCGTCTTGTTGGACAGTATCTGTATTTTCTGCCTCTTCCATGATGTTTCTGTAACGCGTATTCGAGCGTCCCATTCGACCCTTGATTTTACCTGTATCAATGAATTCTGCCTTGATTCGTAGCTCAACGGGAAAGTTTAAGCGTTGGATAAATTCGCCCAGGTGAAAACCATTGAATTGAACAGGAAATTTACCAACCGGAAGAATCGTCACAAAGGAAGATCCATAAGGGCTTTCTAGCTTGAGGAAGCCACCTTTTAGCACTTTGATCAAGGTGTCCGTGATATTGAATTGAGCACGATTAGCGAGTACCTCTTTCTTGTAGTGAGGGATATAGCGAAGGTACTGCATCCGCTGGTAATAAAAGAGTTCTTCATTAGATAACCGTTTTGCCCGAAGGACGGAGAAAGCTTGAAAAATAGTGAATTCATCACTTTTATAGTCTTCATACCAAGTGGGACTTAATTCATATTCATAGCCAAGACCCTTTGCGATTTTTTCAGTGAACTCATTAAAGCTCTCATAGGCCAAGTCTTTTACTGTAGCTCCGTGATTTTGTTTGCGTAAGGTTACTCCTACGACCCAGTCAAACTGATAAGGAATTTCCATTTCATCTGTTAGGCGATCTACCGTGTAAAGAAGTAGTTCTTCTCCTAGTTCACGACTGTCATCTGCTAGAGCGTCTGAGAAGTCCCGCATTTTCTCTTCTAAGAGATAGTCTTTAGGGATCAGAGATATTTCAAAGAACTTGTTTTTCTGGAGCTTCTTCATCATTTGAGCAACCGTAATTTTGTGTTTGTGCTTTTTTTCATCATCCGTAATCGTGATGGGAGTGTTTGGAATACGGTAATACGCAACGACGGTTTGATCTTTTTTGAGAGCTAGATTTTCATGTGTTTCCCTAATAGGATAAGTTAAAGTAATACTCATAGGTCCTCCTTTTCTATAGATTTGTTTTTTCAAAGACAATTTCTTCTACAGGCTCTATTCGATCTTCATGGTAGATAGCTTTTTTATTGATCTTAAAGTCCCAAAAGTAAATCAGGTAATCTCCGATAAAGACGTGCATCTTTTTACCGTGAGGCTCGTATTCCGTATAGAACTTGGCCAATTTGTAAGGGAGATACCAATAGAGCAAGAGAGAAATTGAGTGAGTGATTTTTGCGAGTGGCACAAAGATAAATCCTCCAAAGAGTAACATGGCCACAAAGACGATGATAAAGACAATGAAAAAGGACAACTGCATGGGTGTCGCAAAGTACCATAGTCGAGTGCCCTTTTTTGTCTTGATTTCTTGGATCCAATAAGGAGCATTTAGGCCCTTACTGTAATCATAAAGTCTTTCTTCATTCATACTTAGAGTCCTGATTCAATACCGAAGAGTCGCAGGAACCAGCCGACTGCTTTGAGGATATCTTGTCCTTTGGCAATAGAAACAATAACGGCATAGAAACCAACGACAGAGAAGAGTTGAAGCCAGGAGCTGTTTCGCCAAGCCTTGATCGCTAAGAGCACGGCAATAGCTGTCAGGATCCAAATCCCATCGCCCTGGAGGAAGGTTCGTAGATTGTCTGTATTCATAGAGTTCTCCTATTCTTTATCATTTGCATAGTTCAGTGGAATGGTATGTTCTAGTTTTGTGACATAGTAGGTCTTTTCTTTTTCTGAGAGGGTAAAAGTGAAGTTTTCTGAGTGGGTGGTCCCTCCGACCTCAAAGGTTGCTTGGACATAGGCAATTAGATTTTTTCCATCTTTTTTAAGATAGGTATAATCAATTGTCTTGAAGGTGGTATTGGCTATAATATCCACATCCTTAGCAATCAGATTGAGGTTGTCTTGGTTAGTAGTATAGTTGGTAAAGAAGACCTTGAGGAACTTTTCAACCTTCTTACGCTGACCATCTGAAAAGTGGTCATTAGCGGTTAGTTGTAGCTGATCGTCTTCGCTAAAGTGTCCAGCTTGTGAAGATTCAATAGCAGAGAACCAAGGAAGACCAGAAATATAATATTTCCCATCTTTTTCATCAAATGGAATATTGAAACCTGTAACGATCTCTTTTTCTTCCGTGTTATTATCCCGACGGATCGTTTCCTTGTATTTGATCTTATAGGTCGCAACCTTCCCTTCTACAGTCACTAACTGAGAATAGAGGAGTTCACTAGGATTTCGAACTTGACCTTGAGCTTTCACATCAGGAATGAAGTTGTAAAAGCTGTTTAAGTATTCCACTTGAGCTTGTTGTTTATCCCCTTCTTGCGGAAGGGTGAAGTAAGCATAGACATAATCATTCAGGTAATATTGGAGTTTGTAGTCGTATTTTCTACTAGACTCCATTGGCTGTGCTTTTTGATTTTTTGTTGCCTCGACTTGAGCTTGTAGTGCTCCTACCTTATTTGATAGTGTGATAGCACGGATAGATCCCATGAGACCAACAAAAAGGAGGAAAGAAATTCCTCCTATGACTGCAATATTGACGGTCTTTTTATTGGTGACTTTTAGTTTTGGTGGACCTCCTTTTTTCTCCACCTTTTTAAAGTGTGAGAGATATTCTTTTGCTTGAAGCAAATAGCGTTTGGCTTTATCCATAGATCCTCCTTTTAGAGACCAGAAAGTTCAATGAGTTTTGAGCCTTTTGCATAGAGGCGCTTATTGGCTTTTTCGATCTCGCCATTAATGTAATAATAGCCTCGCAACTCAGTTTGAAGTTGTTCGATCAAGTCCGGTTTTAGGTCTTTGGCTTCTTCTTTTTTTAGGAGACTATTTAATTCTCCAGCCTTGGTCCAAGCCTCTCTGTGATCTTTCTTTTTAAGTAATTCTCCCAGTTCATTCGTGACTTGAGAGACTTTCTTTTCAAAAATAGTTTTAGTAGCCATTTCAATTTCCTTTCTAAATTTTTCTTGATTGTCTTTGATTGTCTTTTGGATATAAATAATCAGTGAGGGGCGCATTTTTTTATTTACGCTCAACACTTGACCATCTAGCGTGAAACAGGCATGTTCATAGTCATAGAAACCTTTCGCATCTGGTGGTTTTTCGGTAGATCTTCCAGCGCATTCATAGTAGAAGTCTTTGCCCTTTCGTAAGAGGATATACATATTCCAGAATTCATGTTCTGGAAGAAGTAAAAAGTCAGCTTGATAGATCTTCTTTAACATCTTAAGAAGCCTCAAGCAGATCATCGTAGCCTAGAGCTTGGTAGATAAAATCTGAATCGAACCAGAGCCAGTCATTGATTTGTCCTTCTGTTGGTGTATCACCTGAGAAGATATCTTCACAAATGACGGTTAGAGTATCCACTCCACCACGTTCACGGACAGTGTTCAAGGTGGTTAGTCCACCAGACCAAGCTTTAAAGTTTTCTAGTGAATTGATTTGAACTTTGTATTCCATATAGTTTTTCCTTTCTAGTGTTCATAGTGTTTATTGGCTTTGAGAAGTCGTAACATGGCTTTTCCTCGATCAGTGATCTCTCCGCTATTCTGAATCATTTTCATGTATTCTGTTTGGAGAATCTTGTCTGCTTCAGTGACTAGTGC
This sequence comes from Streptococcus sp. 20925_1_77, assembly GCF_041432125.1. Classification (NCBI taxonomy): domain Bacteria; kingdom Bacillati; phylum Bacillota; class Bacilli; order Lactobacillales; family Streptococcaceae; genus Streptococcus; species Streptococcus sp. 20925_1_77. Next base: position 24,060 of record NZ_JAPVZB010000012.1, on the reverse strand, counting down.
AAGGGAGTTAGCAACTTGATAGGTCAGCCAGCGAATCGTCCGCTCAATACTGTAAGGCTGTGGGTTAGTTGAGAGCTTTAAGGGTTCGACGCCTCCAAAGAGACGTTGCCATTTTTCATCAGGTTTATAAGCTCCAAAACGAGTAACACCATCATAGACTTGGATTTCTTTATTGATGATGCCTCTAGCGATTTCTCCGAGATCTACACCATTGATGTATTCTTCCACAATGCCCTGAGCTTTCTGATCTGAAAACCGCAATTCATAGCGATTCCAGATACCAAAAATCTCCAAGGATTCGTCCAAGGAGATGTTTTCCATTCGAGCAATTTCATAGCGCTTTTCATAAAAGTTGAAGTAGAGTTGACTTTGACGACTTCCAAAGTAAATGGACAAGCCGTGATTAGCTTCCATGTCTTCATTATCTGTGAATGATCCACCACCTGTGATATTCCATTTCTTGATTGTGTCTAGAACAATCTCTTTGGAATAGAGTTTATCAATCAATTTGGGAATTTGAATTTGTTCGTCCTCGTGACCATAACCCTTATAAAGTTCATCCAGAGCAATATCGAGTCGCTTCACTCGAACATCTTCATAGGAATAAAGAATGTTTTGAAGAAAGATCTGCCAAGTGATTCCCTTGTCTTCTAGAAGCAATTCCAACTCACGGCATCCTTGACCGGATAGTTGAAGACAAGTTTGGTAATCATTGGTCACAGACTTATCAAAGAAATCAAAAATCCAGATATTTCCTCGTTGCCATAAGTGGGTATAATTCATGAGACGGGTTTCTTGGTCTGTAAATTCGCTAAGGTGGCAGTGAAGGAAGTTTTCACAGAAAGCATCTAAATCCTTTAATCTAGGAAAGGTCAATCGTAGATAGTCGATTTGAGCCCGAAGACTGTTTTTATCGCAATCTTGATAGTAACCAAGTTTTTCTTTAAGTTCTCTAAACTTATCAATCGTCAGTCCTCTTTCGCCTGTTTCATAAGAGCGGTAGGTTCTTGTAGGTAGATTAACAGCTTGTGCAAATGATTTTTGACTAAGTCCTGTTTGTTTTCTGAAATTCTTAATATGAAAAGGACTAATTTTGTCCATTCATCGCAACACCTCTTTCTAACAAAGTGACACACTTTTTTGACGAAAGTGACACACTTCATAAAAATTGAAAACCCAACTCCCATAAGGAATGAGGAGGGGTGGACTTGGCGTTTTTGCCAAATGTAACCCCCCTATTAGAAAACGGGGGTTGAAGTTTCATCATGGCCTAGAAACTTCGGGCTACGGTCTGCGCCTGACCTGCGGTCAGGCTTGCCCTTGCCCTTGTCCTAGCCCATGATGAACAATCGTCGCTTCAACTGCTTTTGGATAAGACCTGCGTCCTCCCTTTTCAAATTGAGCGAGGATTTCAAGAAGAAGTTTTTCTTGAAAAGGATCCACTAGAATAGCGGATACAGTCCGTTCAAAGATGATCCCTTGTTCTGTTAAGAGATAGATAATCTTGCGCAAGGTTGGCATTTTAAGATTTTGTTCGTCTGCGAATTCTTTGAGTGGTCTTTTGTTTGATTCGTTTTCTATAGTCTCCTCTTCCTCTATAGGGTCAAATGTTTCAACTGATGGTTTATATTCTTCAAATACTGAGAATTCTTCTCCTTCAAACTCCATGATCGGAATGTTAGAGTAGGCATCATAGAAGGAGAAACCTTGATCAAGCGGTACATAGGGAGAGAAAAACTCACCAGCCAGTTCACCGTTGTTTGCGATATAACCCCGTCCTTTGACCTTGACTCCATTGATTTCATCTAGCTTTTTGAACTCTTTGGTTTTATTAGCATCTCCAAACATCATGTCATAGCCTGTTGATTCTAAATGACCGACGGAGAGACGCTTCATAAAGTTATCCCGAAGAGCAGTTTTGATAAATTCCCCATCGGGCCGTTGCATAGCAAAGATGATAAAGACTCCAGCCTGACGACCTTCTAGAACTAACTGTGAGAGATATTCCATCAGTTCGGACTGTTGGCTATAGTCACGGTCAATTTTTGCCATAAGAGCTGCCCACTCGTCTACAAGAATGAATTTAGGTTTCATGTGATAGTGAGTAAAGTTCTTTCCTGCTTGGAATTTTGGTGAAGTAGACATCCGTTCATAGCGTTTTTCCATGAACTCTACATTCTCTTTAAAACAGTTGATGATATCTTCCTTACTAGTATAAACACGGCCATGAAAGACTGGAATTTTCTTTAATCCAGCAAGGTCCGAATTCTTTGGATCACAGATATCGATAAAGCCAATTTTAGCTAGTGCATAGATTATGGTCATGAGAACAACTGTTTTTCCTCCACCAGTTCCACCGCCAATGAGAAGATGAGGTTCTTCAATATAATCCCAAGATACATCTTTCATGAGCTGGAGTTTGGATCCCTTGACTTTTACTTCATCGATGGTGATTCGGCTATCAATTCGGTTAATAGCAACTTCATATTTGATAAAGCGATTATCAAAGGTTTTATTGCGAAAATCTCCATTAAACATGACTTCAAGCGTAGCTCCAAGGTTGAGGAAGCGATCTTGAAATTTATTCCCTTCTAGAATAAAACTCACTTCAATCTTGTAGCGAGACTGTTTGATATACACTTGAGGCAAGGTGATTTTTTCAATGATCTTGTTTTCACGCTTGACCTTTTTAACCAAATAGAGGTTATTCTCCAGCAAAAATCGAGAGAGAATTCGAAGACTATTGAGCTTTTGAAAAAAGAGTACCTTCCTGTAGCAAACCCGATTGATAAACCAAGAGAAGATTAAAGAAAAGAGAAGCCCAGCTCCTAGAAAATAGCCTTGAGGTAAGGGATGAACTTTTAATTCTTCTAAATGTAAGTAGCTGTAGTAACTAATAGCCAACAAAAAAGGAAACCACCAGATAAACCATGTGATTCCCTTTAGTTTACGATGAAAAACTCGAACTCTTTTTCCACGATAGGTAAAGAGTTTCATCCTGCATCACCTCCTAGTTTTCCTTCTTATTTTCTACTGGTTTGTTTTCTTTAGTTGGTGCACTTCCAGTTTTTTTCTTGATTTTAGAAGCAAAGAGCTTATAGATATCATTACGATTGACGTGGGTATGCGTAATAACAATATCTTCCAATTCAATCTCTTCTCGGTATTTAATACCTAGGTCTTCAATTTCAGACTCAGACATATCTGCGATAGTGAAAAAGAGGGTTTCGTGCTGGACAGAAGAATGAATCCCTACGACAATTCCACGGATCTCACCTGTATTGACTTGGACAAATGATCCATCAGGATTTCGTTGTGAGCGATCCACTTCAAAGATGATATCAGGGCCCTCAATGCCTCGGAAAGACAGTTTTCCAAGGACAGCTGGGACATCTAGTCCATCTGTAATGACACGATAAGTCTTGTCAGCAATTTGTAGTTTTTCTCCGTAGTTTAATCCAATTTTAGCCATGTGATTTTCTCCTTTTATTTCTTATTTTTTGATTACCAATTTTTCCGCAAAGACATTGAGGTAAGGTGCAACAGTATTGCCATTTAAAGCAGTGTCTGGGAAAAAGATTGGGTTAACCGCTTCTACTAGAGAATCTTCTGGAAAGACCGTTGTAGAAGCTGGTGTGATGACATGAAAAGCGCCGTGCTCTGCGCTGTTTAGAATGTGACGTTGGTATTTGCCTTCTTTTCTAAAAATAAATTTAGGAGCATCTCCTAAACGTTCATAGTAAGCAGGGCCAATAAATTCTGGTTTCATTTTAAGTGTTTCTGAGATCATAAGATTTTCCTTTCTGAGTGTAAAATAAAAAGAGTTAAGCTAGTTGCTTCACTCTTGAGTAATAGTGTGTAAAAATTTTGCGTTTATACATGCGACTATAGAGATCAATATCTCCATATGCAAATCCTGTTTCTTTTGCCTTAGAGACCAAATGATCGATATCTACCAGGGCTTGACTATATAGTTTAGCTAGTAGACTTTCTGAACTATCAAACATCTCATAGGTAAAGAGATAGTTTTCATAGAGTCGTTTACATTGTAATGCGAAAAAAGTTTGTCATAGAGTTCTCCTTTATTGTAAAAGTAAAAAGCTACTAAGTGAAAAAAGGAAAGAACTTAGTAGCTTGAGAGTAGGTCTATCTAATTAGATAGACAGCAGTAAAGAAAAGTTATTTGGTTGGAAAGATCCCTCTTTCCACGGTGGCAACGTTTAGCAAGGTGCTTTGCGTCAATTACCATCGCTTTCCCAGCCAATCTCTTTAGGTAGTCTTGATCATACCCAAGGGATTCTCTTACGCCCTTTGGCGAAGCCAGTTCACTTTACTATTCGGAAAAGTGCGAAAGTCCGAAATGCGTGGAAGCCCACAAGAATTGAGTCTTGTTTTATATCTTCACTTCAACCGTAAAACGGACTTGACTTTACCTATCAAATAGATTACAATAAAGGTACGAAGTTTAGTGTAGTTTGATAGTCAGTCCTCTGGTTGTCAGACGCACTTTTTATTTAATTGTCAATGATCTCAATTGGTAGGGATTATTATTTTGATTTTTAATATCGCCACCAGCTATATTTACATTTTATCGCTATTAGCGATAAAAGTCAAGAGATTTTTGAATTTTTTTTAAAAGAATTTGAAGAGGAATAACTATGGCGTTTGCAGAACGTTTAAAAGAATTACGAAAACAAGCTCACTTAACTCAGGTTGAACTCGCAAAACGATTAGGGATAGGACAGTCTTCCTATGCCGACTGGGAGAGAGGAAAGAAAAATCCTACCCAAGAGAATCTTATTAGACTAGCACAAATTTTGAATGTGTCAGTTGATTATTTAGTTGGAAACTCAGAAGCAAAATCAGAGGCATTAGATAATATTGAATTGCTTTTCCGTATGAACTCAAAGGGATTAACAGAGGAAGAGAAGAAAATCTTTAAGAAGGAGTTGATTGAATTTATGGAAGAAAGAAAAAAATTATTTAGTAAGAGTAAAAGAAAGAATTAAAAAATTAACATATTTAATGACTTATAGAGGATTCAATACTTTTTTGAGGATAGATTTTATGAATACTGCAGAAATAATTGAAGGTATAAAAAAAGAATATCATGAGATTACTTGGTTTGAACAGGACTTTAAACTTTCGCAAGAAAAGGATAAGTTGTTTGTTGATTATAGTTTTCTAGTGTATTCTGATGAAAATTGGCATGGAAATAAAAAAATTCTAATGATTAGTCAATTTGAAACTTTAAAAAATAAGAAATTAACAAGTAGTGCTAATAAATTGGTTAATAAACTAATAGACTATATTATGATTACGGAAATAACCGATAAGTCTACTAATTTTACAGATACTGACAAGTTATACAATTTTACAGATATTGAGAAGTTAGATGATTTTAATGGTGATGTAAATAAAAAGGATTCTTATTTTTCTATTAAAACAGAGTTTCTCACATTTCATTTTGTTAAAATTTCAGCTATTGAAACTAGTAGCTTTGAAATTATAGAAAATGTAGTTAGTTTCAAAAAATTGGACGATTTTATAAATTGTATAGATATTGGATTTGATCAATGGGATGACTATGGTTATCGACAAACTATGCTTGTTTATATATGGAGAGAACAAATATCATTCCGTATTAATCCTTTGACTGATGAAATAAGACTATATCTATTAGGATACAAAGAAAAACCAAAAGATATAGAAGTTTGTTCGATTGGATCTAATCACTATTATAATTTCTTAAAGAAATATTTAACATTTGATGTTAGAAAAGAATGGTTTGCTAAGACAAATGATTTAGCATTTGATTTAAATAAATTAGATTATTTTGCCAGATTATATGCTGACTATGAAGATTACGATGCTAAAGCTAAAGGGACAAAACCGCCATATGGAAAAGTTCATAATTTTTTTAATAATTCCTTTCTAAGAACTACAACTATAAAGGAAATTAAAGATGTATTTCATCCTTTGACACTATCAGGATCTAATCTAGACGAAATGAATACGGATTCTTCTGAATCGAAAATAAAACGTTCAATTGATAACAAAATTGATAAGATAGAATATCCATTCAGTGAAAAGAATGTTTCTAAGGGGAAACTAATTTTTTATAAGAGAAAAAAATCATATTTGCCAATGAATGTCTATGGAATGGTTGGTGGGAATGGGAATGGCAAAACTTACAAAATAGAAGAAATTATTAGAAGACACGTTAAAAATGATAATAATTTTTCTCAGGTGGTTCATTTTTCACTAAGCCCATTTGATAATGTAATTGAAGTTGATAACATAAAACTGACTGACGTGTATAAAGATAAAGAAGGAAACACTCTTTACGAAAAAGTAGGATTTGTATCTATTAAAAAACCCTTAATAGAAACTGTAATTAGTAAATTAGATTCATTGGAATTAGAGGAAATTAAAAACTATTTTGTTGATAAATATAAAAACAATAAGAAAAAGAAATTACTAGATGATAACAATAAACTATTAAAAGAAAAAATTCATGAAATTAATATTGAAGATAGTTTTCGTTGGTACATTCAGTCTTTAATTCTTGATTTGATTGCATCTAAAGAAAAACTTGAATTATGGGAGGAAGCTTTAGGCTATTTTTCTTTTGAGCCATGGGCACAAAATATTAGAGCAGCTTTTTGTGATAGAAATATTAAATTATCTGATTTCAAAAAGCTAAGCAAACTAAGTTCGGGTCAAGCTACTATTCTACTGTATTTAACTAAACTAGTTTTTTGTGTTAATCAAGGAAGTTTGGTAATATTTGATGAACCTGAAACTTTTATGCACCCACCTATGATCAAGTCTTTCATTAGGGCTGTTTCTGAAATAGTTAATAGAGTAGGAGCTTTTTGTTTAGTTGCAACACATTCGCCTGTAGTTATTCAAGAAATTCCTCATTGTAATGTATATAAGTTGGATTCGAATCATAACATATCATCAATTATTTATAAGACTTATGGGCAAAATTTGGATGCTTTATATAAAAATATATACGGTGTAGAACTACAAAATACAGGATATAATAGCTTGCTTATAGAAAGAGTAAAAGATCCGGAACGTCAAAACAATCCCTTATTATTTAAGACTGATATTCCTTATTTAGGCGATGAAGCTTATTTAAAATATCTGCTCCTTAATGATGAGATATTGGAGTATGAGTTAGAAGAGGATGATTAAATTTGAGAAAAGTTAGTATAGACAATCTACCTACTATTGATAAAATAATCGAAGTTTTGCCAAGTTCTATAGAAGATCAAGATAAACAAAGTCTGAAATCGTACCTGAATAACTTAGATGAAAAATATCAAGAGAAAATTGCTTCAGAATTATATGACATAGATATTGAAAATCTAAATCGACCTACTTTTTTTGATAATGATAAAGCAGAATATTTATACAATAATTATATTCGAAAGGAAGAAAAAAAAGTATTTACTTCATTTCCAACAGTAAAGAATGTCCATAATATTGATATATGCCCGATTTGCGAGGGTGTCCTTTCGACAAAAGTAACATTGGAACACATTATTCCTAAAGGATCTAAAGGAGATTTTCGTTTTGCTATCTTACCTATTAATTTAATTAAATGTTGTGTAGAATGTAACACTTCAAAACATCAAGTAAAATCTGATAATAAAAATAATAGTGAGATTAATCCGTATGCGGTAGATTTTCGAATTGAAGAATATTTTAAAATTGATTTAGTGGAAAAAAGAGGAGGGATTTCTCCAAGAATTAATTTTTCTTTTCATCAAAATTGTTTCGATAAAAGAATTGAAAATTTTATAGACATCTATAATCTTGAAAAGACTTATAATCATCGCTTAAACTTAGAGTATCAAAAAATCATTTCAACGTTATCCAATAATCCTGAAATTTTTAGAAATACATTACTAAAATGTTATTTAAACAATTTAAAGGAATCATACAAAGTTAATATGGAATATGAGAAAAACAATAGTTTTTATTGGATAGATCAAAATTATTTCGGCTTTCAAATTTGTGATAAATTAATAAATTATTGTCAAAGAAACCAAAACATTCTAGAATGCTTCAGAAGTGATATTAACCGACTACGTTATAATCCCAATGAACTGGTATTTGAAAATAATGACTTTTTTACAGAATTTAAATCTGTAACTAATCAAATTAAATTAATTGAGTTTGTGTTAAGTAATGAAACGGATATAAAAAAATATTTTTATCACTTAAAAAAATATTCAGTAGATTTCAGCTTTCCTAATTTGTACAAAGATGTGGACTCGAATAAAAAAGATATAATTGAAGCTATTCTAAAATACTATCTTGAATCTAATAAAAGTTTCGAAACTTTTGGGGAGAAAATTTCTAATATCCTTGAATAGAAGTCACAACAGAATCAATCTTTTTAAAACTAGGTGGACAATTGTCCACTTTTTTTGTATACTAAACTCAACCAAATTGGTTTGGTTTTGTAATTTATACTTTAGGGAGGTACCGTTCTTTGGATGAATTGTATACAAAAATAAGTAAGTCTACAAAACATGTATTATACCAGTATATGAAGGATAACGATATTTCATTATTAAATTATAATTTCAATTACTTCTTTCAACATTGTATTCAAAAATATAAAATTCAAGTAATTAGTCACCACTTCTCAAATCACAAGATTGAAGGATTAACTGTTATTGATGAATTAGGTATTAGTTTTTCTTATGAAAAGGATAATCCAATTGTAAAGCAAAATTTTACTCTGTGTCATGAACTAGGACATTTCGTACTTAAGCATGAAGGCAATTATTTTACTGAATCTATTGATAATCAGGAGAACCTACTAGAGCGTGAAGCGAATATTTTTTCTGCTGTAGTATTAATGCCTGACATTGTTTTGTTGTCAAAGATTTATTATAGTTGCGACACCTTTCAACACATTCAAAATAGCCTCGATGTCTCAAAACAGGCATTGTTCTTTCGCCTTTTAGATCTTCTTAGAGAATATTATCCTGAAAAAGAAAATACCATTAGGCAGGCTATCGATGCTTATATTGATGGACAAAATGCTACACTCCTCCTTTTGTTTCACGGTGTCAAAAATCAGATTATAAAGGAGTTCAACAACTATCAGACTTCTCTAATCAATAAGATTGAGCAATCAGTAATCAAAAAAGGCTTCGTGACTAGTCAAGAATATCCAGAACTTCTAGATCAAGAGAATTGGAAAACAATAAAGACTTACTGTAATAATTTAAGAATATGGCTCATTTATGATAGAGGAAAATCAATAGCTTATGTTTGGGATAAAAATAAGCTAACAGACAAAGAAGCCAAACAAAAAGCTGAATTGAAATTATTGTTAATGTGAGGTAAATGATGTACCAACCAGAAAAACTGAAAGCTCGTAGAAAAGAGCTAAAAATGACTCAAAAAGATATTGCAGATCAATTAGGTATTACCTACCAAGCGTATTCTGCATGGGAGCGTGGAGTAAAACAACCGTCTAGAGAAAAAGTAAAGCTTTTGGAGCAGATTCTAAAAGTACCAAAAGGTTATTTTACAGAGCTTGAAATCGTCCGACTATATAAGACTTTATCAGATGAAGGAAAGGATCAAGCACTTAGCTATGTAAGAAAACTAGTTCAAAAAGACCAATGTAAGAATATTGTTTCGATATCAGAAAAACTATACGAATACCATGTTTACGAAAAAATGTCTGCCGGTATCGGTTCATCGGTGTATAACGATCAGAACTATGATACTGTTTATTTTCATGAAGAACTAGCCCATGATTTTGCCTCATGGATATCTGGAGATTCAATGGAACCCAAATACAAAAATGGTTCTGTTGCTCTCATTCGTGAAACAGGATTTGATTATGATGGTGCAGTTTATGCCGTAGTCTGCAATAGCCAGACTTATATTAAACGAGTTTATCGAGAGGAGCATGGCTTAAGGCTGGTTTCTATCAATCCAAACTATAAAGATATTTTTCTTTCGTATGATGAAGATCCTAGAATTGTAGGAATTATTGTTGGTAATTTTGTACCAATGAAACTCTAACAACATTTTATTTACGTTGTTTTTCTATTTCTGATGATTATGTAACAAAGAATATAGAAATCTTTTACTTTGTAACCCTATGCGCCACCCCTTTTAAAATTTAGACAAATTACAAATGTTACAAAAATATTTCAAAAACACTTGACATTCTGTAACATTGTAATATAATAGCTAATATAAATTTAGGTGAGGTATCATAATTATGAAAAAATGGACAAGTTTAGCACTTTTAGGCTTAACTTCTGCAACTCTACTAGTAGCTTGTGGTTCTAAAAAAGAGGAAAATAGTTCTTCTGTAAAAGAAACACAGACTTCTATGAAATCTGGTCAGAATAAAACAAATCAGTCTTCTAAAAAGAAAAATACAAAAGAAACTGAATCTAGTTCAGAAGAAACAACACAATCAAGTCAAACAACCACAGCGTCTAATACAACAAGTGGTGACAAAGCTACAGATTCATCTCAAATGGTTCCTGCAGAGCTGGTAGGGACTTGGACAGGTACAACTGAAATTGCGAAAGATGTCCAAATGACAGTGGCTGCGGACGGAACGGTCACTACGACAGCAAACTTTTATCAAGCAGATGTGAACCCAATTCGTACAGCAACGACTAGAGCAAAAGCTGTTCAAGCTTCTGGTAATATCTATTACTGGGAAACAGACGAACCTGGAGCTTTTGATGCCCTTCTTCCCGGTATTGCTGGACTTGGGGGAGCCAATGCTAAGGTAAAAGCCGGTTTCATTTTGGAAGAGGGACATTATACTCCGATTGTATTTGTAACAGGTCTCAATGAAGATTTTGATTACAGCAAATACAATGATTTCCGTGTCTCACTCACAAAATAAAGACATATTCAACGCTCTTAAAATTGACAACACCCCAAAAGTTAGATTTTCCTATCTATCTTTCAGGGTGTTTTCTTATAACCTAATATACATAAGAAATCAAAACTTCATCGTTCTATTTCTACTTATTATATTGTTGAAGTGCTTTATTATATGCTTTACTGCCTTTTTGGTAATATTCATGTTCTATTCCAGATATATCTCCAAATTATTTATACTAATTCAATAGTGCTATTTCTTCTTGATACGTTCTCCATAACTCTTAATAATATGCTGGCAAATATTATAAAAATTATCCCCAAAACAATCTCCTCAAAAATTTGTAGATAGTAAGTAGATATAGTTTTCCCTTCTATCACTCCTTGAGCTACCTCAATCGATCTTGTTAGAGGCAGAAGCTTTGGAATAAATTGTAAAAAATGTGGTAAACGACTAATTGGAAAATTAGCACCAGTAAAAATTAATAATATCCTACTCGCCAGGTTTAACATCAAATTAACTTCACTTGTTACCAATATAAAACAGGAAAAAATATAACCAAAACTCATTGCTACAAAAGAAGCTACTAAAAGTACTATAAAAAAAGAAGCAATTAGGCCAATATTCCAACTAATTTTCAAAATCATACTGACTAATACTATGCCTATAGTTACCGAAACCATACTAGTCAACATGGAACTAATTGCACTTGAAAATAATATTGAGCTCAACTTCGTTTTTGAAGCAATTAGAAAACTCAATGTCCCATTATATCTTTCATCCATCAGTTGTGTACCAACACCAAACAAAGCTCCAAAAGATGTTATTAGTATCGCATTTCCAATCATCCATTTTTGAATATAATCAGTTCCGTAAATGTATCCGGCAATCAGAGAGAAAAGCAATGTTTGTGAAATTGGAGGAATTAGGTCAAACATCATATAAGTTTTCCAATCCGACATTATTGAGGATTGTTTATAAGAAAAGATGATCCTTCTGAAAAATCTTAAAATACTTTCCATCTAATACACCTCCAAAGTTGCATCAATTCTACTTTTCTTCTCTACACTGACAAAGGCAAAGTGAGCAATTATAAAATTAAATACAGTTAGTAAAGAGAGAATTGATATAACAATAAATATCTCTTTTGAATTTCCACCGTATACAGCAAGTTTAAATCCTTCCATTACCCATGTTGGAGATAAAATATATGAAATCCACTTTATATATTGGTTTATAAAATCTAAAGGGAATACCATTCCTGTTATCAAAAGTAACGGATACTCTATTACGTTCATTAACAAACGTGCACTTCTTGATAAGGTAAATGCTGAACACATCAGCATTCCTATACTAACGAAGGTCAATACTGCTAAGACAATCACAATTACTAATAAGCTAAAACTCTTAACAGCCATTATGCGACCAAATAATATCGTCACAAATATTACATTCAACAGAAATGCTGCTACTCCCCAAAGACTATTACCAAGTAGTTTGCCAAAAATAATCTTTTTAAAACCTGACGGTGATGTGAATAAAATAGGTAATGTCCCTAAATACTTTTCTCTGTTTATGTCCGCAGCTGACGAAAAACAGATAATAGTCCAAAATGAAGATAGAGAGGTTCCTAAAATAGCATATAAAGTAAATTCTTGATTGGATTTATTACTATACATTAGCCCTAAGAGAATAGCATTACACAGAGGATTAAAAAATAGACAATAGCGAAACGTACTTCTAGCTACTGCTTGCTTCATGTGTACAATAGCACTAGCAAAAATAACTTTCATACTTACGACTACCTCACTAAATGCAAATAAATATCTTCCAGTGTTACATCTATTTCTTTTTGTTCTTTCACTTTATCTTGAAGAATTTTTGTTCTATCTTCATCTGAAATTAATGATGCAATTTCTGGTAATGTACCACAGGTTACAATTTCGCCTTGATTAATGATTGCAATTCTATCACAAAGTTCCTCAGCTTCAGCCATATAATGGGTTGTTAAAAGAATTGTTTTCCCATTTTTAGCCAACTCTTTTATGATGTTTCTCAACTCAAGTGCTCCTACTGGATCAAGACCAATACTCGGTTCATCTAAAAAAATTATCTCAGGATCATTTAACAATGCTCTAGCAATCTGAAGACGTTGCTTCATACCTTTTGAGAATGTCTCTACTCTACGTTTTGCAAAACTATTTAACCCAACCTGTTTAAGTAAATCTGGAATCAAAATCAGTTGCTTCTTCCGAGGTATCTTATATAGATCCGCAAAATAAAACAAATTATCCTCAGCAGAAAGTCTAAAATATAAACTTCTTTCTCCTCCAAAAATGAAATTTATTCTCTCACGAATTTGTTGCTCATCTTTATAGATATCGAATCCGGATATTTCTACTTCACCTGATGTGGGAAGAAGCATTGTTGAAAGAATTTTTATTGTAGTTGACTTGCCTGCACCATTTGGACCGAGTAAACCAAAAACTTCTCCTTTCTGAATTGAAAGTGAGATTCCTTTTAAAGCTTCAAAGCAGTTTTTTTCCCCTTTTACTTCAAAGTTTCTTTTTAAATCTCTTATATATATCATTTTGTTTCTCCTATATATTAAATTATTAAATCGTCTAAATCATCTTCCCCCGAGTCTCTATACTGGACTCCTTAAAAATCAGCCTATATTCTTAGAGACTTCAAGCCTTTAGAGTATCTAAAGGCTTAGATGTACATCTAACATTTTAGCAACCAACAATAATAATCTCAATAAAAAATACCAATATTAAAACATTTAGTAAAATTTTTTCATATCATTGCTCCTTTTTCTTTTTAAATATTGTACAATAAATAATGAAATCTATAAAATTTGTTGTGAAAATGGGAATTTAAATGAAATCAAATCTCGGTAGAACACTTAGACAAGTGCGTCAAATGAAACAAGTCACCATAAGCTCCATTGCGGATAAACATTTATCTAAGTCACAAATTTCACGATTTGAACGAGGAGAATCCGAAATATCTTGTGCCCGCCTTATTAATATTTTAGATAAATTACATATCTCTTTAGATGAATTTCTTAGTCTGAATGATAATAATTACACTAGAACCGAATTATTTGCCAACTTAGTACAATACATCCGAAAAGAGTATTCATCACAGAATATCAAAAATATCGAATCATTACTCTCTAAACATTCTAACTACAATTTGAATCCTTTTGAGAAGACAATGATAAAATCAATTATCTATACTCTAGACAATAGTATTGCGCCTACAGAAGAAGAAATCCTTCAATTAATAGACTATCTCTTTAAAGTTGAAAAATGGGGGTACTACGAAATAATGTTATTAGGAAACTGTGTGAGAACAATAAAGTATAGCTCATACTTTCTCTTAACAAAAGAAATGCTGAACAATTATATTTATTCATCATTGAATAAATATAATAAGAAACTTGTTACACAATTAGCAATTAATTGTTTAATTTTAAGTATCGATCAAAGTGAATTTTTGAATTGTTCATACCTAATTTCTAAAATTGAGAAACTTTTAGAAAATGAATTAAATTACTATGAGCAGACCGTTTTCCTCTATGCGACAGGTTATTTCCAATATAAAAAGGGACAGACCTCTGGAATAAAAATGATGAAACAAGCAATTCAGGTATTTGATATTTTAGGAGAGGATAAAATAAAAACTCAATACGAAGAACACTACACTAAATATGTAAAAAGCAAATAACTTCTCTCTAGCAAAGTGCAGAAAGTCCTCAAACTATTTGGTACAAACAGATAAGTCCAAAATAGAAAGATCATCTATAATGCACTAAAATACACCTATTCGGTAAAATAGGTGTATATGATATTATTTGTAACCAAATTCTTTGAGGGCTTTCTCATAGGCTCTGCTACCCTTTAAGTAGTAGTCGTGTTTCATTCCACTAATATCAACAGAAAAGACGCCATCTCTATACGAATACTCTTCTGTCCTATTTGCAATATCTTGCCCAGTTAACTCAATGGTTTTCTTTTGTTTATAAATCTTAAAGTTATCAGCTTCTCCATGTTCAATGGAACCTTTATCACCTTTTATAGTGAATGCCAGCTCGTTTCTTTCACTTGATACCCAATAATATTCTCCATCCAAGGACTGTTGATTGCTATTAGAACATGCAATTAACATCACTGCCATTATTGAAAGTAGCAAAACACTTATAAATTTTTTCATATCCTTCGCCTCCTTTTGTAATATTATTTTACCAAAATAATATTACAAAATTGTGTCAATGTCTGTTATAATAGAAATTCCAATAAATGTCTGATATAACAGACATTAGTAAATTATAGAAAAAGATCTATATTTGGCTATAGTTTTACTAAATCTCTACGACTATAGATTAAAAATGTATACACTTCTATACAAATAGTAGAAAAGGACTCAGTCCTGTGCAATACAGAACTAAATCCTTTGGATATCCTATTTGTCTAACTTTTTTTGGGTCAGTACAATCTGGTTGCTAGGGCTTTATTATGCTTTATCTTACTAAGGATGATGATCTTTTTCAGGATTGCTCATAATCTGTGTAAATATTTCTTTATATTTATATTTCAGATATTTTTCGTGTAGAATGAACAAAGCTACGTAAACAATCATAAAAACAATAGATAAATACAGTATATCAAATGTACTATGTCCAAAATAAGTTGCGGACTCATAAGATCCAATAGCTCCTAAAACCAACCAAGGAATATACTTGTAATACTTAGTTACCATAACGAAGTCCCTCCTTTAATTAAACTAATGAGAATATCTAAAACTAAAAGTCATACCTGTACGTGTAGGATTATAAGGATCTAAGGTCATCAAAGTGCTAAATTCTCAAACCAACTTCTACCGCCAATAAACGTGGAAGTTAATTTGTCAAAACAATGCTATTAAAAAATATAAGGGAAAACTTTTTTGTTAAATAAGGTTATCGTTACTATTAACCAAATATAGTTTTTAGCCAATCAACTATAAGTGGTCTAAGTAATGGGATTAAGAATAGACCTACAATGATACCTAAAATAAATATTAGAGACATTTTTTTGAAGCTTCTTTTGTTCATCTATGGACACATCCCTTCTAACCTAAATAATCTATTTATTGAATTCGCTTTTAATATAACATTGTTATGCATTAAAGTCAAATAAAATAAACTATAATGTTATCGTATGTAATTGTATAAGTGGCCAATATCATAGTAAAAGGTCCTGATATAATTTATTTGCCAATGACAAAAAGTTATAAATATACCCATGAAACTTAATCCGTTAATTCTTAACAAAAACTAAGTAATTACATAAAAGAGACCCTTAGGCCTCTTTTTCTCCTTCAAACACTCTGTCACTGTCCATTTACTGTCCAATAATATAATGTAATACATCTATAAATTATTGATTTTATCGAATGCAAAATCGCTTAAAATCAGTATTTTGACAAATAACAAGACTTTAAGAATCTTAAATTAAGTCTTTGCATAAATTAACCCTTCGTCACTTATCAATTCCTCCCAGTTCTCTCAACCGTTCCTGTCCCAACTTCAACATCTCTTTTTCCACCTTATTCCATTTTCCAAATAGGCATTCGTGTAGGACTACTGCTGCTGATGTTTTGTCTACTTGCGAATCATAAACACACGATTGATCTCTTCGGTAAATTTGAACTTGATTAAAAATCTTGTCATTTTCTAACTCTCGTAAGTTATCAACTAAATGTTCTACAATTCCATCATGGTGCTCTTTGGGAGTCGCTCTCGCTTGACTTGGGTCTATTGCATGGAGCTCCTCATAACGTATCAAGGTACTGAGATAGGACAATTCTGGCTTGGTCGCAATTACTGCAAGTGAGACTTGGTAACCTCTAGTTGTCAATAATTGGGCCGTTTTTCGAGGAACTTCTGTTGTTCTCAAGGTACCCTCGATTAACAAATGATACCCTTGTTTACTCAACTCATCTACAAGATATTCAACCATTTGTCCCGCAAATACTTTGGTATAATCCACACTATCTTTGCCATACTTTTCCTGTAGGCCAAGGTAGTTCGGATGAAAAGAGCGATAACTATCTCCATCAATGATAATGATATTACCTTGAAATTCCCTTTGTTTAATACGATGAATCGTTGTTTTCCCAGCACCACTCTGTCCACCGAGCAAGATAGCCTTGGGCTGAGATGAGGTTGTTTTTCCACGAGTTAAAGAACGAACGAGTCGTTTGGAGGCTTGTTCAAAATTATCTTGACTAAATTCTTCTAGTTTCATTAAGCCACCACCAGATGAGTAGCTTGTTCTAGCATACGTTCAATGCCATCCAAATAGCCATTATATCGCTCTAAATCCTCAAAAGTTGCAACAAGATAAATCCTCGTGTTAATCAAATCAGATAAATCATCGCTCATTAGAACCCAAGGATTAGAAGTATCATCATATGAAATTTCTAGCTCATCTTGAAAACGATAAAGTTGCGCTAAGATATTCGCCCCTCGTTCTTTAATCACTTCAATTTTCAGAGTTAATTGATAATCTTCTACTGGTGTGAGCATTTTTTCCTCCCCTACGATATCGATATACGAAACATTAAATTTCTTGCAGATACGATCTATTAATTCTGTCGAAATTCGACTTGTCCCATTTTCATAACGACTCAGACTATTTCGAGAGATACCAACAATCTTTGCAAACTCAGGCTGAGTTAGGTTATGTGCCTTGCGTAACGTTTTAATATTTTCTCCGATCATGAGGGTCCTCCTTAAATTATTCCTATTATAGCACAAAAAGAAAAAACGCACCAATTTTGGTGCGTTTTCAAATCTGGTAGATGAATCTTTAATTTAACCAACTGATCTCAGTATGTTAAAACTAATCCAAATATATAATTTTATCAAAAAGAGATCTTATATTTTCATCTAGATGATGGCTTACAAAAATAACAGTTTTTTCTGTCATTGAGAATAGATGTTTCTCAATTTGATATCGTCTTTCTTTATCAATAGCATCAGTTGCCTCATCAATAATCAAAATTGGTTTTTCTTCAAGGTATGCTCTAGCTAAACTAATTCGTTGCTTCTGTCCACTAGAAATGTCTTGGATAATTTCTGATAAAGTAGTTTCCAATCCATGATTCAATCCATTAATCCAGTCTCTTAAATAAAATAATTCCAATGCTTTTTCGATTTTTGAATCTTCTATTTCTCGGCCTAATGTCAAATTAAATAAAATGGATTCGTTAAAAATATGATCTTCCAAACTAACATAAGAAATATTTTCATGAAGATCCTTGAAATTTATATTTTTTGAATCGATATTGTCATAGAAGATGTGGCCTTTCGAAATTGGGATTTCACCATTAATGGCCTTCAATATAGTTGATTTTCCTGAACCTGATGACCCTGATATTGCATACTTCTTATTTTTTTCAATTATAACATTTAAATTATCTAAAACAATTTTGCCGTCACGTTCAATAGTTACCGACTGAAGTTCTACTTTATCTATAAATTTCCTCCAAGTTTGTTTATTAACATTACTTTCATTAATCCTTTGATCACCTTCCAATTCAAACTTTTCAAATATTTTGTTTACAGTTTTAAACTCAGCGTAATTTGCTGTTAAGCCTGTTAAGCCAGCAAAGATAATTGATGAAAAATATTGAGAAGAAGATACAGCACCAATCGGAATTAATCGGTTAAAATATAAGACCCCTGCGTGGGTCAACATGGCAATTTGACTCACAAAACTAGTCCCATTTTGAACAGACATAAGCCCACCAAAGGTTTTTGAATATGAAACTCTGGACTTCGAATATTTTTTTGAATAAGATAAAATTTTTACAATTAAAAAATGAAGTTGATTAGCATTGGATAACATTCGAAATCCACTTAAAGAATCATCAATTGCTTTAACTAATTCTTCATTCTTCTCAGTAAAGTAAACAGCTTTATTCTCCATTTTCTTTGTAAATATTTTAGGGAGATTTACCATTAAAAGGAAGAATATCAAAATTGTAAACAATAATGAATAATGGAAACTAAAAAAGGCAATAATTGCAAAAATGATATTTAATGCTTGACTAATCATTAATTCAAGTGTTTCAAAGCCAAGATCTCTAATAGTATTAAGATCATTTGTCAGCCATGAGGTATAGGCGCTAACACTTTTTGATCCAAAACGTATCACACCTTTACTTTCAATACTTTTTACAATATCTTTACGTATTTCGGTACACATTTCTTGTATGGCTTTTTCACTTGCTTTTGAGTTTTGATATATTTGTAATACCCATATTAAATTTACAGCTAAAATCGCTCCACTTAAATACAAAAATCCCTGTAAATCAAAATTTACAATTGTAGAAATTGCTTTAGCACTCAATATACCATTTAAATAAACACATAATGAATTAATAAAAATCCAAAACAACCATATAGAATTACTTCGTTTGCATCTAATTAAATAAGTTTTTAATGTCGTATTCCAGCCTCATTTAAAAATTCCAAATATTTCTTCACAAATTATTATCTTATGTTTAAGTGCAACATAAGATAATAAAGTTCCTATTTGTCACTTAATACTCCTCAAACACTATATTCATTAAGTACTTTGTTATTGAAATAATTTCTTTCCAGTAATCTACAATACTCTTTGAATATCTTTTGTTGAATACTTATCATCGCACGAATAGAGCAAGTCAGCTAACCCATGACAAAAACAAATCCTTCTTGATCTCCTCCCTTTTGTATTATTGCATTTTATTTTAGCACCTCATGCATAACAAGTCAATACATAATATAATCATTTTGTATCTATTTATAATTAGATGCTTTTTTGTATTTTAAAACGATGTTATTTAAAAACATCGTTACATATTATTCCGTCAATTTTAAAATATACTGCTCTACTTTTAGCATCATAGGAATATTCTCATCAAGTTTGTACAAAAGACGGGCAACTTCATAATTTTCTAATGTGTTATCTTTTGATGAAATACTTTTGCTTATATTTCCCATTAATACATATAAATCTGCTAATAGATAGGTAGTTCTATAATCTTTACATTGTTTAATTGTAGTAGAAATTCTAGAAATTGCTTGTTCAGTATCTTTTTGGAGCCATAAATACCGGCATACGTTATAGTTAAATTTGATTGACAATTCTAGTTCTTCTATCGTATTTAAACTCAATTGGTTAACTCTTTCCTCTATTCGATCTCTAATTTTATTAAATCGTTCTATACTCCCAACTTCATAATAAAAATTAAATAATGTATTAGAGAATTGAAGATAGTTCAAATCAGATGTACTTAGTTGCTCAAGTACTCCCTCTAATTTTTGAACTGCCTCGTCTTTCTTTCCATAAAAATAAAAATCAACAAGTGTTTTTATCCACTCCATATAAAGTTTATCAGATAAAGATAAACGATGAGTCTTAATATTTTCTAATTCAAGTATATATTTTAAAGACTCATAATTCCGATTCATAATAAAAATACGTGCTATTTTTTTAAATTCTGTTAGCTCGTCCATTTTCTGTTCAACATGTTCTTCAAAAAAATAATCCATACTGACTTTTAGTTTGCGTGATAAAGCATACAAGAAGTCTGCCCCTGGAGTATATTCTCCACTCTCTAACCGACTAATTTGACCTTGTTTGCAAATCCCTTCAGCCAATTCTTTTTGTGACATTTTTAATTCTTTTCGTCTATTTTTTAATCTTGTTGCTAATAATGTACCCACGTTTGGATATTCCTTTTCTAATTGATTTTGACTTCAATATTAATTGTAATATGTTTAAATTAAAAATTCAAATATATGTTCAGAAAGATACAAATTTTATATAAATGTTAGTCGATGTTCCATTTTAGAAATCTATATCTCCCAATAAAATGAAATTCGATTTGGTATAAATAAGAATTCTTCGAAGGATCTAGTTCGCAAGATGATATCAGTGTGATTTTATATTTGGTTGGTATCTTAATTCATTTATTGATGTTATTTTTTCCTGATAAATTTCAAGAATAAGGCAGAATTCATAATCAAGTACAATATGTCATATTCGAAAAAAATATTGATAGAAATTGAAAAGCATCTGAACAGTTATACAAATCAACTGTTCGGATGCTATTTACATTTATTTTATCAAATTTTAAATACTGAAAGTAATTACATAAAAGAGACCCTTAGGCCTCTTCTTCTCTCCTTCAAACACTCTGTCACTGTCCATTTACTGTCCAATATAGTGTAATACATCTAAAAATTGTTGATTTTATCGAATGCAAAATCGCTTAAAATCAGTATTTTGATAAATAACAAGACTTTAAGAATCTTAAAATTAAGTCTTGCATATTCATCATAGCAATTACATTCCTTCCAACTTCTGAAATTTACAGTTCATTATACCATTTTTTAAACGCTTGGAAAAGCTTTAGTGAGGGAACGTATAAATTCTCACTGAAATATTATGAAATGAAATAATTTTTTCAACCCATCTATATAAGGTGAAATAATTCTTGCCTAAAATACTTACTAACTGGTATAAGAATTCTAAATAGTGAAATCAAGGAGAAATTATGTTAAAAAAGATAATATGTATAGTTCTTTCGACAATTCTTTTGGTAGGTTGTACCCTCGAATTCTGAAAACAAAAATTATGATAGTGAGTTCCTTACCTCGTTGTCAAAAGGGTTAGATAAAAGATAGAAGGATAATGATAAATATCCAGAGGAATCAGCTAAAAACTATAAATTATGGGTTAACGATGAATTAGACGAAATTAAAGATTATAAAGAGATTGGAAGATCAAGTCTTGAATTATTGGGGTAAAAGACTCTGATGAAAAGGAAAGTATAAATAGATCAGATAAAAAAATGCCCGACAGTGAAGATACAACAGAGACCAGTACTCCGACTGAAAAAGTTGATTTAGATAACTATTATAATTCTGTTCAAGCAGCCATCGATGAGATGAATAATAAAACTGGCGATACGCTCTCTATGGAAAGGACATCTATTACTCCTGGAATAAAAATTAACCTTTCCCATTAATTGCTTCTTATTCAGTATCTGAACAAAGAGCAATCATAAGTGCCCTAAACGAAACATTCTATAACGTAGCTAAAAATAATGGGGTGAATAGTCCGAGATTCTATTACTATATGTATAATAAGGAGATAGCGGCAAATCGTTATATAATGGATCCAAGTAGTGTTAAATTCAAGGACGTACCAAAAGATTAGCATAAATTGTTTATAACAAAACAAAAGAGGCGCTTAGGCCTCTACTTATTTTCTTCAAAAACACTGTCACTGTCCATTTACTGTCCAATATAATGTAACTCATCTATAAATTGTTGATTTTATCGAATGCAAAATCGCTTAAAATCAGTATTTTGATAAATAACAAGACTTTAAGAATATTAAATTAAGTCTTGCATAAATTATATAAATTAAAGATAGTAAGGAAATCATTTAGACAATACATGAATATTTTGAAAACGAAAGATTAATAATGGCCATTTACTGATAGAAGACCTTATGTCATTAAATTCGTTTAATGAAACTGACAGAACTTTTTTCTTAAATTAATTACTGAGCCAATCTCCCTTTTATCATTCAATTTGAATTTTTACTCTTAGTAAATCCATTCTGTCCTACAATCCTCTGCCGCAACTAACATTTTAGGATCCGGGCCAGCATCTGAAATAATCGTTTTCTAGGCCGACAGTTGGTTAATTTTATAAAATCCAGTGTGAAAGAATTTTGTTTGATCGACTAATAAAATCGTATTTTTAGCCCTTTCGAGTCAGTTTCAGCTTGATTCACCATATAAAAAAGCAAGACTAAATGAATCTCAAATAACATTCATTCAGTCTTGGTCTTCTGTTTTCAATTAAACTTTCCATCGCTATCATCTACAATCAACGATAGTCCAAGTCAAAAATTGTCTCAATAGAATATTATTTTAAAGGAGGGAGATCTTGGACTATCGCTAATAAACAAGAATGATAGAGGCTAGATTCCTAGCACTTCAATGACAAAACTCTTTTGATCAGCTTGCTTTGGTTCAACAAATGAAACATCTCGTTTTTGATCAAACTGGTCAGATTCCTCTAAAGAGGTAGATAGACCACTCCAAGGTTCCAAAGCTATGAATGGACCTTTATTGGTTGTAGACCATAGGATCAGATGAGGGAAATCCTTAAATTGCAACTGAATTCCCTTATCATGCTTTTTCGATTTCAAACGGATACTTCTTGAGGACAATTGATCAAGCGTTACCGCATCTTTTTCAAAAATCTTGAAGTCCAAATCTAGTGTTTTTTGACCTTGCAAGAACGGCGTACGATCTTGTACATCTAAAAGCCCTGTATCAGGAAATTGTTTTGGAACTGTACAAGTTTCCTCATTTTCAAATTCCAAATAATAATCTTCATAAGCTTCATCCGCAAGAAGAGGGCAATTGAAACCAGGGTGACCACCAATAAAGTAAGGCATCACTTCATCTGAAAGATTTTCAACAATGTATTCTGTTACAATTGATTTTTCTTTCAAAGTATACAAAATACTCAACTTAAAATGATAAGGATATTGCTCAAACATCTCTGGAGTATCTTCAATCGTAAACTTCACTTGGTGATCGTTTACAGGATGAGCCTGGAATGTTTTTTTGCGGACCAATCCATGTCTTGGAAGCTGACCCACTTTTTGACCAAACAAAGCCTTATCGTCACGAACACTTCCGCAATTTGGGAATAAGACTGGCGCTTGACCACTCCAATAAGTTGCATCCCCTTGCCAGAGGTATTCAACCCCGTCTTTGTCCTTAATGGAAGAAAGGGCTCCTCCGACCTCTTGGAATTGGACAGTTAAGTAGTCATTTTTTAATTCAATCGTCACAATCAATTCCTTTCTTTTTGTTATTGAAAAGGGAAAAAATCTACATCGAAACAAACGATACAGACTTTTTCAAAAACCATTTTATGAAAATCCTTGACCTTTTCTAGAGTATTGGATAACAAAATAGGATACCTTCAAGTGAGGTTATTCAATCACTTGAGTTTCAGCTAATTTCTTGTACCAATGTGCAGATTTCTTAGGATAACGTTCTTGTGTATCGAAATCAACGTAGAAGAGTCCGTA
>NZ_JAPVZB010000011.1:0-74829 GCF_041432125.1 Streptococcus sp. 20925_1_77 | reverse complement strand
GACAATCCAAAAACAATTAAGAGGCTATGACTTCTGCCCCACTCTCTTTTTGCATGGACTTATGGTATACTAGGAAGAGATCATTCACTTATGAAGGAGAAAAAAATGGTTTTACCAAATTTTAAAGAAAACCTCGAAAAATACGCAAAATTGTTGGTGGCGAACGGCATCAACGTGCAACCTGGCCATACCTTGGCTTTGAACATCGATGTGGAACAAAGAGAATTGGCCCACTTGATCGTGAAGGAAGCCTATGCCTTGGGTGCGCACGAAGTCATTGTCCAATGGGCAGATGATTTTACTACCCGGGAAAAATTCCTCCATGCACCGATGGATCGTTTGGACAACGTGCCTGACTACAAGATTGCAGAGATGAACTACCTCTTGGAACACAAGGCTAGTCGTTTGGGTGTCCGTTCTTCTGATCCAGGTGCCTTAAATGGTGTTGATGCAGAGAAGCTTTCGGCTTCTGCTAAGGCTTTGGGCATGGCCATGAAACCAATGCGCATCGCTACTCAATCCAACAAGGTCAGCTGGACAGTTGCTGCTGCAGCAGGTTTAGAATGGGCGAAAAAGGTCTTCCCAAATGCGACGAGCGATGAAGAAGCAGTGGATCTCCTGTGGGATCAAATCTTCAAGACTTGCCGAGTTTACGAGGAAGATCCCGTCAAGGCTTGGGAAGAGCATGCAGCTATTCTCAAGAGCAAGGCGGAGATGCTTAATAAAGAACAATTCTCAGCCCTTCATTACACAGCACCAGGCACCGATTTGACTCTTGGTTTGCCGAAAAACCATGTTTGGGAATCTGCTGGAGCTATCAATGCCCAAGGCGAAGGCTTCTTGCCAAATATGCCGACAGAAGAGGTCTTCACAGCTCCTGACTTCCGTCGTGCAGAAGGTTATGTCACTTCCACAAAACCGCTTAGCTACAATGGGAACATCATCGAAGGCATCAAAGTGACCTTTGAAAATGGAGAAATTGTGGATATCACAGCAGAAAAAGGCGATCAAGTCATGAAAGATTTGGTCTTCAAAAACAAGGGAGCGCGTGCCTTGGGTGAATGTGCCCTCGTCCCAGATCCAAGTCCAATTTCCCAATCAGGCATTACCTTCTTTAATACCCTCTTCGATGAAAATGCCTCTAACCACTTGGCCATCGGGGCAGCCTATGCAACCAGCGTAGAAGGGGGCGCAGAGTTCACAGAAGAAGAACTCGAAGCAGCCGGGCTCAACCGCTCAGACGTCCACGTTGACTTCATGATCGGCTCAAGCCAAATGGATATCGACGGTATCCGTGAGGATGGAACACGCGTACCACTCTTCCGTAATGGAGATTGGGCAATTTAAGGAGAAACTATGATTGGAAGTATGTTTGTCGGTCTTTTGATCGGACTTCTAGCTGGAGCTATCACCAATCGTGGCGAACGCATGGGATGTTTTGGGAAAATGTTCCTGGGCTGGATTGGTGCCTTTTTAGGACAATTACTCTTTGGTGCTTGGGGACCAAGCCTAAACGGTACAGCGATTATCCCATCGATTCTTGGTGCCATGATTTTATTAGCCATCTTCTGGGAAAGAGGAAGCTAGGTTTAACTTGCTAAAACAGATAGAGTGGTTGGAAATCTTCCAACCTCTTTTTTAGTCAAAACTTGATCATCAAAGTAAAATCAGGTATGATGGAAGGTATGTTCTGTTATGATTAAATAAGATAATTATGGCTGTGGTAGACTGGTGAAAAGTTAGTTTAGTTTCTCCGTCTAAGAATGAAACAGTATAGAAAGTAAGAGACATCTATGTTTAAACCCGCAAAAATCGAGTATTTACCGAAAATGAATTTTCGATATCGTTTGTTAAAAGTAGAGAATGAATGGTATTTAATGGAAGTCGATCGGCCAATTATAACAAGTTATTTTCTTCCATGGTTTACCTATTTTGTCCCTCATAAAAGTTATCAGCTAACAGAGGATGAAGTAGAAGCAATAGCTCCGAAAGTGCTTGAAGGAGATAAGAACATGCTTTCAACTCAGACTAAAGTGGGGATCTCAACACTTGGTGCTGGTTCCTTAGCAGTTTTACTAGGTAGAGCTTTTCCGATAGAGGATTATTTATATTTTACTTCCCATCTACTGAATCTAGTGTTAATGATCCTTGTTCTATGTATTGTTGTTGGGCTTCGTATTTGGCTGAGCACTAGGAAAATAGAGACTGGAATGATGGCTTCTAAGAAAGCTAAAAGAATCTATTGTCGCCCAGCAAAATTTAGGATAGTACTAAGAAATCTTTTATTGTTGATAGTTCCTTTGTTTTTGTCAAGTGCAATGATTTACTCAGTTTTGAGTAAAATTAAACCAAATCTAATTGTTCATATGGTCCTATTTGTTACTTCATTTATGTATTTAGCATCAGCTATTTTAGGTTTATATGCTCCAGGCGACGATTTCAAAGCTAAAATCAAGTAGATCCAGTCGAGTAAAACCCAGAAGCAATAGCAGCGTCCATCTGCTTTTGGCCCTTAAAACAATTTTTTAGAAAGGAGCATGCTATGAAAAATGAAAAGAAAGTCGATATTAAGCAGGCGAACAAAGTCTACTTTAAAAGTTTAGCCAATACACGCGCTTCAGCGGCTATGATGATCAATTCGTGGACAGGCGTATTTCTGTTCGCATTTGAAATCCTTTGTTTTTATTCGTATGATGTATCGAAAGGTATAAAACCATTTAGTCATTGGTTTTTTGATATCCTCGTCATCTATTGTCTTTACCATATCATTGCATTTTTCTTGCCGTTAATGGGGGCATTTATATATAGAAGACAAGTGTTGTCAACGACTCTACTCTTATTCACCTATGCAGGGATGTTTTTATCGCTCCAAGTCATGGGCTTGCTCATCATTGTTTCTGCTCTGGCAAATAAAGAATTTGAAGTAGGTTTCCCGAAATATGGCTTCATCGTCATTCCTTTTCTTGTGACTTGTACCTTATTGGGCTTTATTTATCATTATTTTTGGCTTAAGAAGCAGTTAAAGATTGGCTTTTCACCAACTAGAACCCTGGGAAATTATTTCGCAAAATCAAGTAGTTACAGTAGCAATGCCCTAACGATCATCTTCGTCTGCTCCATGATAGGAGCGGCCCTTACTGGCTATTATGGAGTGGTGCTAGGAGTATCCGTAAGCATACTATTCAGTTACGCCTTTACTCAATTGCTGACAGAAGTGGGTTACCTCTTGTATTTGAAAACAAAAAGTAAGGAATACTGGGAGGATGAACCTGAGGATAATCCGACGTTGTGGGATTTACTATGGAATTGGTTAAAAGGCTTCAGTCTGAAAAAAGCTAAACATCGCATTCCGTTAGAAATAGTATGCTATCTATTGATGTTTGTAGCACTTGATCATTTAGGATATGCTGATGCAAAGGTAAGACGACCAATCTGGTTGGTGTGGCTTGTAAGAATGATTACCCTAGGAATTGCCTTGGACTTCTTTATTAGCATGGCACGTACCATCATACGCAAGTTTTCGAATAAAAGGCAAGGCAAAAAATAACAAAAAAATACCTAACCGAGAGCTTTCTCAGTTAGGTATTTTTGTCATTTACGCTATTCTAAAATCAAGAGACCTTCTTTGATTTCAAATGGGTTATTTGGGTTGATGCGGTCATAGAACATGATGCCGTTGGTGTGGTCGATTTCATGTTGAACGACGATGGAGTTGTAGCCTTTGAGTTTGATGCGTTTCTTTTCCCCATCTTTTGTGAAATACTCAACCGTCACGCGGGCATGGCGAACCACATAGCCTGGGACGTTGCGGTCTACAGAGAGACAGCCTTCCCCGTCGCCAAGAGCCGCATCTTGAACAGAATGGGCGACAACCTTTGGATTGTACATGACTTCTTGAAGGCTATAGGCTTCTTTTGGTGGGTTGCCATCGGCATCTTCTGGATTGGGAACCAAAACAGCGATGATTCGTTTAGAGATATCCAGCTGAGGAGCTGCGAGTCCCACTCCTCCACGGAGGCCAAGTTTTTCAGCCATAATAGGGTCTTGAGAATGGTGCAAGAATTGCATCATTTTTTCACCTAGGATAATTTCCTGATCAGACAAAGGGAAGGTCACGTCTTCTGCAACAGCTCGAAGTGTGGGATTTCCTTCGCGGATAATGTCATCCATATCAATCAAATGGGATGCTCTTGTAACTTTTTCAATTGCTTTCATCGTTTTACTCTCACTTTCTTTCTACCCTCCATAATAACACAAAAGAGCCTAAAATTAAAGTTATCTGTCGACGGTTTCCGCATGTTTGATGGACAAATCATTCATCCTTTTTGCATCTAAAATCGTATAGACTCGCCCTTCTCTTTGGACTAAGCCCTCTTCGATCATCTGCTTGATGACGCGGCTAAGGTGGCGGTAGCTGATCCCAAAACGCAGGGCCAGCTGATTCATCTTGGGCTTGAGGGTCCCGTTTTCATCACCATGTTCCAAAAAATGTGTAGCGAGGCGCTCCTTGACCGAATAATGAAAGTTGGCAGGGGCCAAATAGTTGATCTGGTGCAATTTCTCAGCCAAGGTCTTGGCCGTAGAACGCAAAAAGGTCGGGTCCAGCAGGAGGCGGTCCTTGAAATGCCGAGCAGAGAGCTGGACGACTAGTGAGTCTTGGTCTGCAATGACCGATGTGATACAGACCCGATCGAGCAGGAGCTCAATCTCTCCTAACAGTCCAGGTTTTTCTTGGATTTCAAGGATGGTGTCACTACCATTTTCAAGACTGTGGACGATCTTGAGCCGGCCTTTGAGAAAATAAGGAATGACATCTTGGTCAGAACCCTGGCGGCAGATATACTCTCCAGCCTGATAGAGAACGAGGTCCAGCTGACTAAGACAGTCACCTGGAAAGATCTGATCCAATTGGTAGTCAGTGATGATGTCCGTGAGTTTCGTAGATGGGGAAATTTTTTTCATCTCAATCTCCTAAAATAGGACAAATGTCCTATTTTTCTCTTTCTAAATTGATTATACTAGGATTCTATTGAAAATACTAGTTTGAATCTTTTCTAAAAAAATTAGTAAAGTCAAATGTTACCAGTAAAGTGTAGGAAATAAAAAAATGAAAAAAACAATGGAAAGAATCAGTCTCTTGAGCTTGTCGCTCATGCTGATCTCATCATTTTCAATTACAGCCGGTTTGCCGGCTATGAAGGCATATTTTAGCCACTTCGGATATTCAGCAAGTCAGGTAGAACTCTTGGTTTCCCTGCCAGCTTTTGCGGTCGTGGCCATGCTCTTTTTAAATAGCCTGATCGAACGGTGGATGAGTGAGCGCCAGATGATTGTCACAGGGCTCTTGCTCTTTTCAACTAGTGGGCTTTTGCCTTTGGTCGTGCAGGACTATCCTCTCATCTTTCTAAGTCGTTTGCTCTTTGGTTTGGGGACAGGAATGATCAATGCCAAGGCTATTTCAATTATCAGTGAGCGCTACTCAGGCAATGATAAGACCCGGATGCTGGGCTATCGGGGGTCTGCTGAAGTGGTGGGCTCCGCCATCTTGACCTTTATCGTGGGGCAACTCTTGCCTCTAGGCTGGCCAGCGATCTTTGCCGTATATGGTGGTGGTTACTTGATTTTACTCCTCTATATCCTTTTTGTCCCTTATCCTAAGGAGAAAAAACAGGCTAGCTTGAAGGAGAAAAAGAAAGGTTCCGCACGCCTTCGATCCCCTCAATGGCGTTTTAGTCTAATGCTAGCTGTGATTGCTGGTATCATCATTTGCTTCAATTCTATTATTAGCCTGCGCGTGCCGGATATCATCGTTGATGCTCGTATGGGAACGGCGACAACAGCTGGAACCGTCTTGAGTCTGATGCAATTGACAGGGATTGTAGCAGGGGTAGGTTTTGCCAGTTTGACACATGTTTTCAAAAAGAACTTGCTCATGATCATGTGTTTTGGGTTCGGTCTAGCTCTGGCTTTGATTGGCTTGTCCGAACAGCTGTGGAGCTTGGTTCTAGGAACCCTCTTAGCCGGATTTACTTACAGTACGGGAGTCACCAGTATCTTCTATCACCTATCTGAAAAAATCCCGACCAATCTCCTGAACCTTGCGACCTCGCTGGTCTTGATCGGCTGCAATCTCGGATCAGCCCTCTCTTCTTTCTTCATCCAGTTGGTGACGCCACTAGCTCCCTCCAATCATCTGCTCTTTGTCTGGATTGGCGCTTTGATGGTTGGAACAGGAGTCTTCGCCTCACAATTGCTAGCACGAACGAAATGATGGAGAAATCATTTCGTTTTTTTAATTCAATCTATTGCGTCCTGTCACTAGCTCGTGTTATTATAGGAGAAGTGTGAAAAAAAGATTAGTTTAAAGGAAAAAATAATGAAAAGAATCATGGAGAAAGTGAGTATTCTCGCGCTTTCATTTATTTTGACGACCTCGTTTTCGATTTCGAGTGCGCAGTCGGCCATGTTTGCCTATTACAAGGGAATTCCTCATAGCATGATTGAGCTCTTGGTCTCGCTTCCTTCTGCAGGGATCATGGTTTCACTCATCTTCAATAAATGGATTGGGCGCCTATTTTCAGAGCGCCAGATGATTGTGACAGGCTTAGTTGCTTACGCTCTATGTGGCTTTATTCCCTTAATCAGTCCAGCCTATCCGGTTGTCTTTTTGTCTCGGATTATTTTCGGGATGGCGGTTGGCTTGCTCAATGTTTCTGCCATTGCCATTATCAGTGAGCGCTATAAAGGAAAAGAACGCGTTCAAACCCTTGGCATTCGTGGTTCTGCAGAGGTTGTTGGGACGGCCGTTTTAACCTTTGGAGTCAGCCTCTTGATTCGCTTTGGCTGGCAGGCTGCCTTTCTCGTTTACGGCATCAGTATTCCTATCTTACTTTTGTATCTCTTATTTGTGCCTTATGGATCTAAGACAGAAGCAGTGGAGGAAAAACACAAGGATGTGAAGATGACGGGGGGACAATGGCGGACTACGCTCGGCTTAGCGGTCGTTGCGGCAGCTATCGTCTTGTCCAATGTCATGATCACCGTTCGGATTCCAAGTGTGGTAGAACAAGTTGGACATGGCACTGCCCAAACTGCTGGGGTTATATTAGCAGCCATGCAATTTGTTGGGATCTTGGCAGGTTTGGCCTTCTCGCCCTTGACCTATCTATTCCGTGATCGTTTATTATTGGTTTCGGGAGTAGCTTATGGTGTGGCCCAAATGTTGATCGGGGTCTCTCCAAATCTCTTGATTCTTGCCCTTGTAACAATTGCTTCTGGCTTCGCCTACAGTGTGGCTCTCACAACTGTTTATAATGTCTTATCTGATCAGATGCCAGCTGGAGTATTAAGTCAGGCAACATCCATTGCGGTGTTGGGGTGTAGTGCAGGTTCGATCGCAACGACCTTTGTTCTCAGCCTCTTAGGAACTGTCTCCTCAACTCCTGCCTTTATTTTTGGATTTTCTGGTATCCTCATGATCCTGATTTCCTTTTTTGGCCTTTGGATTGTGCGAAAGAGCGGGAAGTAATCATGCGTCTAGATAAATTTTTAGTGGATTGTGGCGTGGGGAGTAGGACCGAGGTCAAGCAGCTTCTCAAGCAAAATAAAATCGCAGTGAATGGAAAAAAAGAGACAGCAGGAAAACTACAGATTGATCCAGACAAGGATCAGGTGACCTTTATGGGAGAAGACCTGGTCCATGAAACCTTCGTGTATTATCTGCTCAATAAACCAGCTGGGGTCATCTCAGCGACTGAAGATGATCATCACCAAACTGTGATGGATTTATTGGATGAGACAGCCCGTCACAAGGAAGTCTTTCCTGTCGGGCGCTTAGATATCGATACCCATGGCTTACTCCTTTTGACCAATAATGGCAAGCTCGCCCATGCCATGCTTTCGCCGAAGAAGCATGTGTCGAAGATCTACCGTGCCCAGGTGGCTGGGATCATGGATGAGGTAGATGTAGCCCGTTTTGAAGCAGGCATTGACCTCAAAGACTTTACCACCCTGCCCGCGAGATTGCAGATCGTAGAGGTGAATGAGACAAATGCCAGCTCCTACGTCGAAATCGAAATCGCTGAAGGAAAATTCCATCAGGTCAAGCGCATGGTCGCTGCCTGTGGTAAGGAAGTGGTGGATTTAGAGCGGATTTCTATGGGTCCTCTAACGCTAGATCCAACTCTTCCATTGGGAGAATGGCGGAGACTCCATCCTTCTGAACTCAAGTCCCTAGAGGTCTTCGGAGTTCCCTTATAAGAAAAAAACCAAGAGGCTGGGACAAAAGTCCTAGCCTCTCAATTATTTTTAGATTTTCGAGCAAGACGCAGTGGTTGAGTGGGCTCTACTACGCTGATTTCATCAGCTTTTACAGCCCTACTCAACTGTGCGCAGGTGGGACGACGAAATCGAATTCTAACGAATTACCGATTTCTGTCCCACTCTCTATTTTTTCTTTGTTTCAAAAAAATGTACTTAAAATACAAAAAGCATATATATTAGCTTGTCTTCTCAAAGTAAATCAATTATAATGAAACAAGATAGGTTGTGTATAAAATCACAATATGTAGTGATAATTTTTCGACTCACATACCTTATCTAGTAAACGTAGAAAAAGGAGAAAAATCGTTTATGAAAAAGTGGCTCTATTCTGTTGTGACAGCAGTTGCCCTATTTTTACTAGCGGCTTTAGGATTTGCCAAACCAAATAGTATAGCTAAAGTCCATGCAGATACTATTAATAGTGTAGTCAAATCTGTAAACATTTCGAAATCAACTGGTGGAGCGATTACAGATCCACTCGGTGTTTGGGAGAGCTTTCAAGTTGAAGCAGACTTTGAGTTGCCGAATGGGAGTGTAAAAGCAGGGGATCAGACTGAAATCCAACTTGGAGATGGCTTTAAGGTCTTTGAAACGGACACCATTGACCTGCTGGATCCAAGTGGTCAAAAGGTTGCGACAGCAACGGTAGATGATCAAAGAAAAAAGATTACAGTGACCTATACGGACTATCCTGAAAGAATGGCCAATGTGACAGGGAAACTGCGTTTCTTTGCGCGTGTAGACCACCAAGTTGTCAAAGGACAAAAGACACTTGAATTCAAACTTAAAATCGGTAAAGATGTGATTCCAGGTGGGAATATCGATTACAAAGGGGTCAATCCAGGTGAGAATCCTCCTACTCCAGAAGTCTTTAGCAAGTGGGGTTGGACCAATTCAGATGATAAATTAAAATTGACCTATACCTTGAATATCAATCAAGGCCACACAGCCCTTCATAATATTGATATCAAAGACCACTTGGCCTTTACAGATGGGAAGATCAAGGCAGATTCTGTTAACATCCATACAGGAACTTGGCAGGTTAGTGATGAAGATGGGGCTTATCATTTACGAGACACCACAAATGTCACGAAAAATTATTCCCCTGTTGTCAGTGCTGATGGTCAATCTCTAACGGTTCATATTGGAGATCTAGCTCCAGAACAAGGAATGACGATTCGCTATGATGTCTATTTGGACAAGGTCCCAGCCATCAATACATCCTTTAAAAACAATGCTAGCATGACAGCTACAGAAATCAAGGAGCAAAATAAGGTAGCAGACATTCTGTATCAGTTCTTTGATGGACACTTCAATGGTGAGAAGTACTCATTCACCATTCATAAAAAAGGTGAAAATGGCCAAGCGCTTGCAGGTGCCGTCTTTGCTGTGACGGCAGATGATACAGGAGAGCAAGTTGGAACCATCGAAACTAATGAGGATGGAATAGGCACTATTACGGGCTTGATCAAGCAGGCTTATACAGTTCAAGAGATCAAGGCTCCAACAGGCTATGTTCTCTCTAAAGAACCTATCAAGATCAGCAAGGACGATTTTGGAAATGACCTTGCGATTTCTCGTGATGTTGTGAACCAAAAAGAAAAAACAAGTGTCTCTGGCCAAAAGACATGGAATGATAATGATAACCAAGATGGCAAGCGTCCGTCAAAAATCACAGTCAATCTCCTAGCAAATGGTGTCAAAGTCGCTTCTAAAGAAGTGAAACCAGATGCTACAGGAACGTGGGCCTATCATTTTGATAATCTCGATGTGGTCGATGATGCTGGTAATGTCATTGCCTACACTATTTCAGAAGAACCTGTCGAAGGTTATGAAACAACTATTGAGGGAACCAATATTACCAACACTCGTACACCAGAAGTTGTTGAAATTCCAGTAACGAAGATTTGGAAAGACAATGATAATCAAGATGGTGTTCGTCCTGACAAGGTTACTGTTCGTCTCCTTGCAGATGGTACAGAAGTAGCTAGCCAAGAGCTAAGTGCAGCAACTGATTGGAAGACAGTCTTTACCAATCTTCCAAAATACAATCACGGCAAACAAATTGTCTACACAGTCACAGAAGACACAGTAGCCAATTACTCTGCTGCGATTGATGGAACAACCATTACCAATAGCTACAAGCCAGGTAAAACCAGCGCTACTGTTACAAAACGTTGGGAAGACAACAATGACCAAGATGGCAAACGTCCAAGCGCCATTAAGGTACAGCTCTATGCAGATGGCAAAGCTCAAGGAAAAGAAGTGGAACTTTCTGCTAAAAATAACTGGACTCATACCTTTAGCAATTTGCCTCTAAAAGCGAAAGGCAAAGAGATCCAGTACCAAGTGAAAGAAGTTGGGACAGTCAAAGGCTATACAAGTACGGTCGATGACAGTAACAAGGGAAATGTAGTGATCACCAATAGCCGCACACCAGAAGTAACAGAAGTAGCGGTCAAGAAGATCTGGGATGATGCAGACAATAAAGAGGGTCTTCGTCCTGAAAAAATCACAGTTCGTCTCCTTGCGGATGGTCAAGAAGTAGCTGTAAAAGAAATCACAGCTACTGATAATTGGCAGGCAAGCTTCACGGATCTACCTGTATACAAGGAAGGTAAGAAGATTGCCTACACGATTACAGAGGATCCAGTAGCAGGTTATACAAGCAACATTGATGGTTTCACGGTAACCAACCGTCATACGCCACCAACAACACCTCCTACCACACCACCAAGCACACCGCCAACGACTCCGCCAACAACACCTCCTACAACGCCACCTACAACTCCACCGACGACACCACCAACAACGCCGCCAAGCACACCGGAAAAACCAGAAACTCCAACTACACCAAAAGAAGGGAAGAAAAAAATTCTTCCATCAACTGGTGAAGTTGTTGCTTACGGGTTGACAATACTCGGTGCCCTCTTAGCAGTTTTTGCTTTGGCTTTGCTCTTGCGTGGTAAACGGAAAGAGAAATAAGCTTCATACCGATAAAGAGGCTGGGACAAAAGTCCTAGCCTCTCAATTATTTTTGGATTGTCGAGCAAGACGCAGTGGTTGAGTGGGCTCTACTACGCTGATTTCATCAGCTTTTACAGCCCTACTCAACTGTGCGGAGGTGGGACGACGAAATCAAATTCTAACGAATTACCGATTTCTGTCCCACTCTCTTTTGAATAAGTTGTTTGAAGAATGATCCATCAAACCGTCCAAATTCCCAAGGTTTTTTTAGAAAAGAGAAAAGGTCCTCTTAAAGGAAACATAAGTGTTTGACAGAAAGATGAAATCTTGGTAGAATAAGAAGGTCGAATAGACAACTAACTCTTTCTTGGTAGCAGGATATGCCAAACCTGCCACTCGGATAGAGCATAAAGAAAAGGAGCTTATCATGGCAATCTCAAAAGAGAAAAAAAATGAAATCATTGCACAATACGCACGTCACGAAGGTGACACTGGTTCAGTAGAAGTACAAGTTGCTGTCCTTACTTGGGAAATCAACCACTTGAACGAACACATCAAACAACACAAAAAAGACCACGCTACTTACCGTGGTTTGATGAAGAAAATCGGTCGCCGTCGTAACTTGTTGGCTTACCTTCGTACAAATGACGTTAACCGTTACCGTGAGTTGATCAACTCTCTTGGACTTCGTCGTTAATCATGATGCTAAGGGCGCCAAAAATCCGTATGAAAATAGGGAAACGACACAGTGTTCGATGAACACAAGGAGTTTCATCTTTTTCACTAGGATTTTAGCCCGAGCTCAAAACAGCTCTCTGGATTCAGGGGGCTGTTTTCTTGTCTTTTCCTTATCGAACAAGATCCATCATTCTGAGGAAGTCGTTTTGTTTGACAGATGTAATATCTAGAGTTACAATTGATGCATCATAAGAAATAGAGGTTATCGATATGATTGAAATTACATATCTAGACGGTGCAAAACAAGAAAGAGTCATGCATTTTGATTCCTACGAAGAGTTTGAACGCTCCCAACAAGCCTGCTTGATTGGGGTAGCAGATTTTTATCCTGTTGTGAAACTGACCTATAATGGGTATGAATTGGATTACCAAGGGACTTACGGAGATGTCTTCTTCTATTTGATGAAGCAAGATTTGACGCAGTACCAAAACTAAAGGAGAAAGAAAATGGCAAAAGCAATTACAGACGCAACATTTGAAGCAGAAACCAAAGAAGGCTTGGTCTTGGTAGACTTTTGGGCAACCTGGTGTGGTCCATGTCGCATGCAAGCTCCTATTTTAGAAAAATTATCGGAAGAACTTTCGGAAGATGAGTTAAAAATCCTGAAAATGGACGTGGATGAAAATCCAGAAACAGCGCGTGCTTTCGGCATTATGTCCATCCCAACCTTGCTCTTTAAAAAAGATGGGCAGGTTGTTAAACAAGTAGCAGGAGTGCATACCGCAGCACAAATTAAGGCCATTGTGGCAGAGTTGAGTTAATATCATAAGCACACTTCCAGTAGTAAAATGGGAGTGCTTTTATATATCCAAAGAAAGAGCCCTGCCCTCTTAAATGAGGAGCAAGGCTCTTTTGTCTTCAATAATTTTTTTCACGAAAAGTGACTTGAAAATATTTGGAGGGTTTTACATTCACTGTGCAATAGTTAGTATTGAAAAGATTGAATGGCTTTTTTCAACTCATCTTGTAAAACGTTTCTTTGATCAAGTTGAATATAGACTTCTAACAGACAGGATCTAAGGTTGGAAAATTTATAAAAATCTTCCCTTTCTTCTATCAGAAAGTCAAGCGTTTTTATCCAAGAAGCTACTTGTTCTTGCTCGATTTTTCCTTGCAAAATAGGTTCATAGAGCACTCTAGCTAAACGCCAATCTTCATCATCAGTAAAACGAATTGAAATTCTTTTAAAGATTTGACCAAGTGTGTTAAAGACTTTATGAACTTTGTCATTAGGAAAGTCTGGATGACAAACTACTTCTGTCAAAAGATCAGCTCCATGCGCAAAAGCGTGAACCCAGCCATACTGACTGGAAAAACCTGTTGTATCCTTTTCTTTTTCAAGATAATGTAAACCTTGATCCAGTAAAATATATCTTATATCAGCTTTTAATCTTTGATAAAAAATCGATTGTTGGTTGGCATCTGCAGACAAGAGATTGGCATAAACGAGTGCTCTAAAAGAACGCTCAAGTGTTGATAGCCCAATCTTATCAATCTCTTTTTCTATTCCTTCGTCGGATGAAATCGTCTCAGCAATGAAATGAAATTGTTCCCGTGTAAAGAGTTCTTCCTGAATCCCTCTAGCCAAGCTTGTAAAAACGAGATCATCGCGAATTTCTGGTGAAGGATCACCCAAATGTTCCAGCAACCACTGGATTTCTTCCCGACTATAGCTTGGTTTTTCTTCTGTCACTTTACTTTGTAATTCTTGATACATCCCTAGCACCTCTGCATTTTTACTAGCTTATTTTAGAGTTAGCTGTAGAGGAGTCTATTCTCCCAATTCTGCACTGTAAGCAATAATTTGATCGACAGTGTCTGAAAGGAATTGGATGGTATCGCGAAGTGGTTTGTCAGTTGAGATATCTGCTCCGATGATCATGGCTGACTCAAGTGGGGTCTTGCTGCCACCTGATTTGAGGAGGTCTAGCCAATCTTTCGCTCCATTTTCGGAGTTTTTCAAATGCAAGTATCCCGCTGTTGAGATAACCAAGCCAGCTGAGTAGGTGTAGCTGTAAAGCCCCATGTAGTAGTGGCTTTGACGCATCCAGGTCAAAGCTGCGTCGTCATCGATTTCAACGGCATCGCCCCAGAATTCGGTCAAGACTTCCTTCATGATGCTGTTGAGCTTGCTAGCGCCGAAGGTACCACCTTCTTCGATCAAGGTGTAGACCTTGCGTTGGAAGGCTGCTTCCAACAAGTGGGTGATGAAGTTATGGAAGTAGGTATCTGTCAAACGGTGAGCCAAAGCAAAGCGTTTTTGACGAGGGTCGTCAAACTGATGTTCCAAATAGTCGCTGAGGAGGAGCTCGTTAAAGGTAGAAGGAGCTTCCACATAGTAGGTCGACATGTGGGCGTTGAAGTAGCTTTGGTTGTTGTCTGAGAAGATAAACTGACCAGAGTGTCCGATCTCGTGGATCAGGGTGTAGACATCGCTCATGCGTCCTGTCCAGCTCATGAGGACATAAGGATGAACGCGGTATGGATCGGCTGCATAACCACCAGAATCCTTACCTTCATTGGCTGCGAAATCAACCCAGCGTTCGGTTTGGTAGCGGGCAATTTCGCGGGAATATTCTTCCCCAAGAGGTGCCACAGATTTCATGACCAAATCATAGGCATCATCAATGGTGACATCTGGGTTGAGCGCGCTGTCCAAATCCAACTTCCAATCAGCAAAGGTCATTTTCTCAAGACCGTTGACCTTGGCCACGTGTTTGAGGAATTTTTGAGCGACCGGAGCGAAGTCCTTCATGATCAGGTCAATCTGACGATCAAACATAGAGCGATCCACTTCCTGCTCAGCTAGGAGATAGTCAAAGACAGAATCGTAGCCCCGCATATCTGCAATCAGTTTTTCAGACTTAACTTGAGCTAGATAGGTAGCTGCAGCAGTGTTTTGGTGCTTGCGAAGACCTTCTGAGAAGGAACGAAAGGCTTTTTCACGGACTTCCGCATTCTCATGGTTTTGGTAGAAGTTTTCATAGGTGACAAAACTATTTTTGTAGACTTTTCCATTCACTTCAAAATCAGCCATTTCAAAGTCACCCGCCCGCATCTTGGTATAGATGTCTTGTGGTCCGTAGAAGACTTCACCCAGGTTGGTCAAAGTTTTTTCCACATCAGCTCCCAAGTAGTGGGCTTTTTTGATTTTAGCCTGACGAATGGCATAAGTGAGGTGAGGGAGTTGCCCGAGGCGTTCGAGGACTTCTTCATCCGCTTCGACCAAAGCATCGTCAAAGAAGGAAAGTTCGACGCTTGCCCAAGTTTCGAAATCCATCCCCGCTTGGGCAATTTCCGCAAAAGCTTCATCGCCAAAGTCAGTCGTTTGTGGCATAAAGCTGTAGTTGCCAATGTGGCTGAGTTGAATCTGAATTTGTTCAAAGACCGCAAAAGCAGCTTCAAAGTCTTCAAAGGTGTGGAGCTTGCCCTTGTAGTTACGGACAAATTCATTGATTTCTTCACGTGTTTTTTCAATGGCACGCAAGAAGTCTTCCTGGTCTTGGTAGAGGGCTGTGAGGTCCCAGAGTTCGTTCTCAGGAAATTCAGAACGTTTTTTTAATTCCATAGTGTTCTCCTTTTGATCGGTGTTCTTCCTTAAGTATAGCAGAAAAAAGGACAGAAACATAGAGGGAGAGGGGAAAATGCTTGTGTAAAAATCTTGAAAAGAGCTGGAAAAATTGACCATTTTTGATATACTAGGATAGATATGAGGAGGTTTTTATGAAAAAGGTTATGATTTCATTACTGGCGGGTGCGTCCGTTCTAGCTCTGGTGGCTTGTACGCCCAAACGTTACGAGCGCCAAAGTAAACCAAAGACAGCAACGTCATCAGCTGTCAAAAAAGAAAAGAAGGATACAGGTCAGAAGTATTATCAAGAGGTTTTGGAGCGGTATGCTAAGTATGATACAGCTCTTAAAAATGGCGATAAGTCAGGCCTGTTTGCGGAATTAGGTAAGATAAAATCTGGCTCAGAAGAAAGCATCTATCTAGATGCTTTGGAGCGCTTAGGAACTCCGGTAACCTTCCAATATGCTTTTACAGACTTGAACAAAGATGGTGTGGATGAGCTCTTGGTGTCTAATCAATACACGGGAAACAAACAGTATGTTTCTGCCATCTATTACCTCAAGGGTCAAAAAGCTAAATTGCTCCATACAGCTTATACAGCTGCGGTGGGTGGTTATCGCTCCAGCTTAGACCTTTTTGATAATGGGCAAATTGTCTACGCCACTTGGCAATCTGTGAGCCCAGACCGGGAATTAACCCTTTATTCGCTAGGAAAAGGGGAAGCCAAGGAAGAAAAGAAAGCAACCATTCAAATTGGTGGTGACCAAACAGCAGAGCAGGCTCTTGGGATGTCAGCCAAGCAGTTGGACCTCAGTAAACTAGACTGGAAAAACTTTGACGGTTCAGGCGATTCCAAATCAACAGCAAAAGCAGAAGAGAAAAAATCAGAAAGTTTCCAAGTGCAAGTCAGTGTGTCGGATCTTCGTATTCGAAAAGAACCATCTACTTCAGCGCCCTCTGCAGGGATGATCACAAAAGGCACTCACACTATTACGGAAACCGTAGAGGCGGATGGTCATACCTGGGGCAAATTGGAATCTGGACAAGGCTGGATTGCCCTTGACTATACAACGCGAGTGGATGGTTCTAAATCAGCAAGCACAAGTAAGAAAAGCAGCGGAATGAACATTCAAGAAATTCAGAACGGTGATTTTTCAAGTATTGCAGGGACCTGGAGAAATGGGAAAGGTTGGACGCTTGTGTTTGATGGTGCTGGATCGTCAGATCAGGTTTTCTTGAACGGTGAAAATATGCTGGTCAATCGAATTCAACAAACAGATAATCACCTTAGTGGAGGATTCAGTAATCCTAAGTATAAGGTGGGTGGTGCAATTATAAGATTCATTCCAGCAGGA
This sequence comes from Streptococcus sp. 20925_1_77, assembly GCF_041432125.1. NCBI lineage: Bacteria > Bacillati > Bacillota > Bacilli > Lactobacillales > Streptococcaceae > Streptococcus > Streptococcus sp. 20925_1_77. The sequence continues at coordinate 57,875 of NZ_JAPVZB010000011.1, read as the reverse complement.
ACTTCCCTACCTGTATACGTTGAACAAATAGCAGATCCTTCTGATATTGGAAAAGACCGCATTTGGACAGGTCAATCAGCAGGTTGGGAAGCAAGTGACTTCTTCTACCGTGTGGACTAAAGGAGTAATACTATGAGAAAACTGATGATTTTATTCCTAACAGGTGCGTCTGTTCTTTCTTTAGTCGCCTGTGCTCCCAAACGTTACGAGCGCCAAAGTAAACCGAAAACGGCAAGCTCTTCATCGGTCAAAAAAGATAAGGAGAATACAGGACAAAAGAACTATCAAGAAGTATTAGATCGCTACAAGGCTTATGCAACCGCAATTAATGCCAAAGACCAAACGGCTTTACAAAATGAACTGAAGAAGATTGAAGCAACTTCAGAAGAATATGCGTATGTCTTTAACCTTCAAACACTTGGAAGCACTAATGAGTGGCACTATGCTTTTGAGGATCTTAATCGTGATGGTAATGATGAACTGCTGATTGGGGATGGCAAAACGATTGCTGCTGTGTATTATTTGAAAGATAAGCAGCCAACCTTGCTCCATGTAGCCTATGTGGCTTCTGCAGGTGGCTATCGCTCTAGCTTAGATCTTTTTGACAATGGACAAATCGTCTATGCTACTTGGCAATCTGTGAATCCAGAAATGGAATTGACCCTTTATTCGCTAGGAAAAGGGGAAGCCAAGGAAGAAAAGAAAGCAACCATTCAAATTGGTGGGAAGGAAACGGCAGAACAGGCTATTGGGATTTCAGCCAAGAAGTTGGACCTTAGTAAGCTTGATTGGAAAACGTTTGATGGTTCAGGAGACTCTAAATCAACAGCGAAAGCAGAAGAGAAAAAATCAGAAAGCTTCCAAGTACAAGTTAGCGTAGCTGATCTTCGTATTCGGAAAGAACCGTCTACTTCAGCTCCCTCTGCAGGAATGATCGCAAAAGGAACTCACACCATTACGGAAACTGTAGACGCGGATGGTCATACTTGGGGCAAATTGGAATCTGGACAAGGCTGGATCGCTCTTGACTATACAACGCGAGTGAGTGGAAATGCCGAATCAGCTCCTGCCAAAACAAAGACTGGTATGAATCTAGATGAAATAAAAGCTGGAAATTTCTCAAGTGTAGCAGGAGTATGGGAAAATAAGCACGGAACTAGTATTGAGTTTGATGCGCAAGGAATTGTGAAAGTCAATGGTAGTGCTGTCAATGGTGTTCAATTTTCTGGTTTTTACTTCAAGGAAGGCAATTTACACGGAGTTAGTCGGATGCCCGGCGCAACGAACGAAACGCCTATTCTTTTCATTCCTTCAAGAGAAGGTGGCAGTGAATCCATTTACTGGAGTAAGAGTGATGCTACGAATGGGAACGATTTGTACTACCGTGTGAACTAAAAAATAAGGAGACAAACATGAAAAAAATTGGAACCTATTTACTAGCTGCAGCCCTCTTGCTTTCCCTAGCAGCCTGCGCTCCGAAACGCTATGAGCGTAAGCATGCTCCAGTAGGATCTTCATCCGTCAAGAAGTCCTCTGGTGAGCCCCAAGAAAAAGAGAAGAGGGAAGAAAAGCAGTCAGATGAAAAGGACAAAGAAGCCATTGGGACCTTGTCAAAAGCGGACCAAGCGGATATCTATTCGATTATTGAAAACAGTGCGTCTTTGACCTATTCACTTCAGGTGCAACCGACTCGCTTGCTAGAGTTGAATAATGACCACGGCGCGGTTGATGGTTACCCACAAGACATGTTCATTGATTATTACAATACCTACACGCCGGGAACCTATAATCTGCAAGCTATCATTGATAAATTGAACGCAAAAGAAACATCGGACTCAATCCGCAGTCTTTCACAAGACAAGCTGATCCAGCTTACAAATGAAAAGAAAGACGGCTGGATCTATTCGACAAAAGACAAGGCCTTCTATGAAGTTGTTCCTGGCGGTCGTGGGGGAGCGATGCCACCGATGGAAATCCCTTCACCGGATGAATGGGTGATCAATGAAGATTCAGTTGAAGTGACAACGACTATCCAAGGAACTTCTGAACCATACAGACGTTTTGTCTTGAAACGCAACAACAAGAACTACAAGGGTGGAACACATAAAACACGCTTTTATGTGGATAGTACAGAATTCGTGAAATCGTAAAAATAATCAGAAGCTATATCTAGCTCTAAAATTTTTATATAGAACTTGCTGAAGAATCAAAGAAAAAGGTCCTCAAAGCCTTTTTCTTTTGGGCTTGAATATGTTAAAATAAAAGGTATACGTGCTTGGATACAAAGATGAGGATATAACATACAGATAGGCTGTTGAAATTCCTATCTCGTTGAGTTGCTTGACGGCCTTAGTATCTTGAGTAATTGAACACGGGCTAAATCCCTAGTGAAAAAGATAGATTTCCTAGTGTGCGTGGCACACTGCGTCAATCTCCTATTTTCATACGGGATTCTTCACGCCCTTTGTATCCTGATGAACTGAATTTTGGCCTCATTTCTTAGGAAAAAAGATAAGCTTCCTAGCACTCATCGAGTGCGGCGTCACCTTCCTATTTTTCTACAGAAATGTTCGGCAAGCCGAACCGTCCAAAATATCTTGATCTTTGTAGGCAAGTCGTATAATTTTATCAATCCAAAGGGGATTACAATGACAAAACAAGTGTTTCAAACGACTTTTGCGGGTCGTGAGTTAACCGTAGAGACTGGTCAGGTTGCCAAACAAGCAAATGGCGCTGTTGTCGTACGTTATGGTGAGTCAACTGTCTTGACGGCAGCTGTCATGTCTAAGAAGATGGCAACTGGGGATTTCTTTCCACTTCAAGTCAACTACGAAGAAAAAATGTATGCAGCTGGGAAATTTCCTGGTGGCTTTATGAAACGTGAAGGACGTCCTTCAACAGATGCGACTTTGACAGCGCGTTTGATCGACCGTCCGATCCGTCCAATGTTTGCGGAAGGTTTCCGTAACGAAGTGCAAGTCATCAACACAGTGCTTTCTTACGATGAAAATGCATCTGCACCAATGGCAGCCATGTTTGGTTCATCCTTGGCACTTTCTATCTCAGATATTCCATTTGACGGACCAATCGCTGGGGTACAAGTAGGTTATGTGGATGGGGAGATCGTCATCAACCCAACCCAAGAACAAGCTGAGCGCTCGCTTCTTGAATTGACAGTAGCTGGTACCAAACACGCTATCAACATGGTAGAGTCTGGTGCTAAAGAATTGTCAGAAGAAATCATGTTGGAAGCTCTTCTGAAAGGGCACGAAGCTGTTAAAGAATTGATTGCCTTCCAAGAAGAAATCGTAGCAGCAGTTGGGAAAGAAAAAGCAGAAGTAGAATTGCTTCATGTAGATGCTGACTTGCAGGCTGAAATCATCGCAGCCTACAACAGTGACCTCCAAAAAGCAGTCCAAGTAGAAGAAAAATTAGCTCGTGAAGCTGCGACTCAAGCAGTGAAAGACCAAGTGACAGCCGTTTACGAAGAAAAATATGCAGACCACGAAGAATTTGACCGAATCATGCGTGATGTAGCTGAAATCTTGGAACAAATGGAACACGCAGAAGTGCGCCGTTTGATCACAGAAGACAAAGTACGTCCTGACGGTCGTAAGGTCGATGAAATCCGTCCTTTGGATGCGGTTGTTGACTTCCTTCCTCGTGTGCATGGTTCAGGTCTCTTTACTCGTGGACAAACGCAGGCTCTTTCTATCTTGACTTTGGCGCCAATGGGTGAAACGCAAATCATCGATGGTTTGGATCCAGAGTACAAGAAACGCTTTATGCACCACTATAACTTCCCGCAATACTCTGTAGGGGAAACTGGACGTTACGGTGCACCTGGTCGTCGTGAAATTGGTCACGGTGCTCTTGGGGAGCGTGCCCTTGCTCAAGTATTGCCAAGTTTGGAAGAATTCCCATACGCGATTCGTTTGGTAGCAGAAGTTTTGGAATCAAACGGTTCTTCATCTCAAGCCTCTATCTGTGCGGGAACACTTGCCCTTATGGCGGGTGGTGTGCCAATCAAGGCACCAGTAGCTGGTATTGCAATGGGTCTCATTTCTGATGGAAATAACTATACCGTATTGACAGATATCCAAGGTTTGGAAGACCACTTTGGAGACATGGACTTTAAGGTTGCTGGTACTCGTGACGGGATTACAGCCCTTCAAATGGATATCAAGATCCAAGGGATTACTGCGGAAATCTTGACGGAGGCTCTTGCCCAAGCCAAGAAAGCTCGTTTTGAAATCCTTGATGTGATCGAAGCAACCATTCCAGAAGTTCGCCCAGAATTGGCTCCAACTGCTCCGAAAATTGATACCATCAAGATTGATGTGGACAAGATCAAGATTGTCATCGGTAAGGGTGGAGAAACCATCGACAAGATCATCGCTGAAACAGGCGTTAAGATTGACATCGACGAAGAAGGTAACGTATCTATCTACTCTAGCGACCAAGATGCCATCAACCGTGCTAAGGAAATCATTGCTGGTTTGGTTCGTGAAGCGAAAGTGGACGAAGTCTACCATGCCAAAGTGGTTCGGATCGAGAAATTTGGTGCTTTTGTCAACCTCTTTGACAAGACGGATGCCCTCGTTCATATCTCTGAAATGGCTTGGACGCGCACCAACCGTGTCGAAGACTTGGTAGCCATCGGTGATGAAGTCGATGTGAAGATTATCAAGATTGACGAAAAAGGTCGTGTCGATGCTTCAATGAAAGTTCTTCTCCCTCGTCCGCCAAAAGCAGAAAACAGCGAGGAAAAAGGTGAAAAAACTCATCGCCATGGCGATCGTCCTCGTCACCACAACAAAGACCACAAACCTAAAAAAGACTTTACTATTACACAAAAAGATTCAGAATAATCATTAGAAAAGGAGGAGCACGGTATGGGATGGTGGCGTGAAACCATCGATATTGTAAAAGAAAATGACCCAGCAGCGCGTACCTCGCTGGAGGTCCTTTTGACCTATCCAGGCGTCAAAGCACTGGCAGCTCACCGTGTTTCCCACTTTTTGTGGAACCATGGCTTTAAACTCTTGGCGCGGATGCATAGTCAGTTCTGGCGTTTTTGGACCCAGATTGAAATTCATCCAGGTGCGACCATTGCTTCTGGTGTCTTTATCGACCATGGAGCGGGCCTCGTTATCGGGGAAACGGCCATTGTTGAAAAAGGTGTCATGCTCTACCACGGGGTGACCCTTGGGGGAACAGGGAAGGATGTCGGGAAACGCCATCCAACGGTTCGTGAAGGAGCCTTGGTCTCCGCTCATGCCCAGGTCATCGGTCCGATTGAGATTGGGGCCAAGGCCAAAGTAGGAGCGGGAGCGGTCGTGGTCTCCGATGTACCGAGTGATGTGACCGTTGTCGGAATCCCTGCTAAGATTGTTCGTGTTCACGGTAAGAAGGATGAGCCAATCATTCACCAAGAAGAAGAAAAACGCGAATACTATGTGAATAAGATGGAGCATGCTAAGGAAGCCAGTCATCGGTCTTCTAGTTTGTAAGGAGATCGCTACGTGATTCAAGCAACCAATACATTGACTGACCACCAACTACTGGAAGCAAAGGCCCTTATTGCCATCTGTCAGAACGATGACGGAACTTTTCGGGATCTTTATCTCTCCAATATGCTCAATTTTGATCCCGATATGCCCGCCTTTTTCCTTTATTATGAAAAAGGTGAACTTGTTGGCCTATTAACGGTTTATGCAGATGACCCAGATGTGGAAGTAGCGATCCTGGTCCACCCCAATCATCGTCGTCAAGGCATTGCGCGAGCTTTATATAGAAGTTTTGAGACAGAAACGACATCTTATCCCATTGAGTCTGTAACTTTTCAGACAGAGCGTGTTTTTCTAGAGCGCCATCCTGAGTTTGTCAACAACTGGGGACTGGTCGAGGATGAAGAGACAGAAACCTGGTTAGGTAAGGATAGAAGACCTTATCCGTTAGCAACTGTTTCCAATCTGGACGTTTTGTTAGCAGATCGTTCCTATCAGGATCAAATTAGTCAGTTGAAGTTTCAGGCATTTTCAGAGGAACATGAATCTAGAGAAGTTGTGGATAGATATGTCGCTAAAGCTCTGAAGGATCCAGAAAGTCGCCTATATATTTTATTAAAAAACGGTCAGGTTATTGGAACTTGTACAGTTGATTTATCGAGTAATACGAATTACCTCTATGGTTTAGCAATAGCCGAACTTGAACGTGGAAAAGGCTATGGGAGCTACCTGGCAAAATCCCTCGTCAACCAACTCATTGAACAAAATGACAAGGAGTTTCAGATTGCCGTGGAAGACAGCAATGTAGGTGCCAAACGTTTGTATGAAAAGATTGGCTTTGTCAAACAGACTCAGGTGGTTTATTTGAAGCCAAAAGAGTAGAAACAGAAAGGAAATGAAGCGTGTTAAAAATTTATGATACCATGTCTCGTGATTTGCGAGAATTTGTCCCCATCGAGGAAGGGAAGGTCCGCATGTATGTTTGTGGGCCAACAGTTTACAACTATATCCACGTTGGGAATGCCCGTTCAACGGTAGCCTTTGACACGATTCGTCGCTACTTTGAGTATCGTGGCTACCAAGTTGCCTATATTTCCAATTTTACCGATGTGGATGATAAGATCATCAACCGTGCCAAGGAAGAAGGCATTACTCCTCAGGAAGTGGCGGATAAGTATATCGCAGCCTTTCGTGAAGATGTGACGGCTCTTGGGGTCAAGCCTGCAACCCGCCACCCTCGTGTGGTTGAGTTTATGGATGACATCATTCGCTTTGTTACCGACTTGATCGAAAAAGGCTATGCCTACGAGAGCCAAGGCGATGTCTATTTCCGTGTGGAAAAATCTCACAACTATGCTAAGTTAGCCAATAAAACTTTGGAAGACCTAGAGCTAGGTGCTTCTGGTCGGACAGATGAAGAAACGGCCCGCAAGGAAAATCCAGTGGATTTTGCCCTCTGGAAAGCTGCCAAACCAGGTGAAGTTTCTTGGGAAAGCCCTTGGGGACCTGGTCGTCCTGGCTGGCACATTGAGTGTTCGGTCATGTCAACGGGGATTTTAGGCGATACCATTGATATTCACGGTGGTGGAGCTGACCTTGAGTTTCCGCACCATACCAATGAAATTGCCCAGTCAGAGGCTAAAACTGGTCAAACCTTTGCCAACTACTGGATGCACAATGGCTTTGTCAATATTGACAATGTCAAGATGTCCAAGTCCTTGGGCAACTTTATTACTGTGCATGATGCCTTGAAGACCATCGATGGCCAAGTGCTTCGTTTCTTCTTTGCGACCCAACACTACCGCAAGCCGATTAACTTCACAGAAAAAGCTGTCCGCGATGCGGAGACCAACCTTAAGTATTTGAAAAATACTTATGAGCAACCTTTCGCCGGAGAAGTGGATCCAGCAGACTTACAAAACTTTGTGGACAAGTTTATTGCGGCCATGGATGAGGATATCAATGCCGCAAACGGAATCACTGTCGTCTTTGAATTGGCCAAATGGATCAATTCAGGTCATTACAACCAAGACGTCAAGGATGCCTTGGCAAAGATGCTAGAAGTCTTTGGAGTGGTCTTTGTTGAAGAAGTTTTGGATGCGGATATTGAAGCCTTGATCGCTGAACGTCAGGAAGCGCGGGCTAAGAAAGATTTTGCGCGAGCAGATGCCATTCGCGATGAATTGGCTGCGCAAGGAATCAAGCTCTTGGATACAAAAGAAGGTGTAAGGTGGACACGTGATTGATGTCAATCTAATCAATGGGATCGCCCTTGCCTTTGAAGGGGATGCGGTCTATTCCATGTATATTCGCAGGCACCTAATTTTTCAAGGGATGACCAAGCCCAATAAGCTTCACCAGACTGCAACCCGCTACGTCTCTGCTAGAGCTCAGGCTAGCTTGATTGAAAGCATGCTGGAGCAAGATATTCTGACAGAAAAAGAGTTGGAGATCTACAAGCGCGGCCGCAATACCAATAGCCATACCAAGGCCAAAAATGCGGATGTCGTGACTTATCGTATGTCGACAGGCTTTGAAGCCGTTATGGGCTATCTTCATATGACGGGTGAGTTTGCTCGTTTAGAAGAATTGATCAACTGGTGCATCCAGCAAGTAGAAGAAGGAAGAAAGCAGTGAAAAATATCAGAGAGTGGTTTCCTCATGCAGAGGTGACGGATCAAGCCCATCCACCAGCTGGTTATGTAGCGATACCCCTTCAGGCTCATCAATGGCTGCTACTGAAGGAAGAAGAGTTAACCGAGCGAGAAAAACAATTGATTTCCTGGTTGGGCGGTGAAGAAGAGGTTGCCCCCAATCCTTGGTACCAATACCTGATCGATGGAAAGGGAGAAGTCCCTCAGGTCATCAAAAAAATGCAGCTCGTCTATTGCCACATTTCGCACTCAACAGCGGAAGGGATGGCTTCTTGGTTAGAGATGATGCAGACACTCTTGCCCAACTTCCGAGCAACCTTGCAACTGAGTGGACAAGATTATGTGCTCATTCTGGACCAAGACCAGTCTTTGCCTGTAGCTGCTATCTTAAAAGATACCGTCTCTGCCATGGAGTATGATTTTAACATTCGTTTATCTATCCTGGTCGGGCAAGTATGGACCGAGTCAAAAGAAGGAAAAGTGTCTCCGGTTATCCGAGCAGAACAGGCGGTCTTTCGAGCTTGGATTCGAGAAGGGCATCAAGGCGTCTATCGCTTTTCTCAACTCTATCTGTGGGGGGTCGAGCAGGCAGGTCTGGATCTTACCCCGATCAAAGAACGCTTGCATCAGTTGATTGAAAGTCAAGATCAATTGCAAGACATCATTGTCGCTCTTTGGGAAAATGGGGCAGTCGTGACCAAGGCGGCCCAGCAACTCTATCTCCATCGCAATTCGCTCCAATACAAGATTGATAAGTGGGAAGAGCTAACGGGTCTCCAGTTGAAAAATCTGACAGATCTGGCTCTTTGCTACCATTTAGTCTTGCAAGATGTCATTTAAACGGAATCAATCGAGAGTTTTGTGCAACTTGCACAAAACTCTTTTTCTTTTTTGTGAGACTTGCCATAGATTTGTAAAACGTTTTCATTTACAATAGAACTATAAAAATCAAAGGAGTACCATCATGGTAGAATTAAATCTTAAAAATATTTACAAAAAATATCCAAACAGCGAACACTACTCAGTTGAAGACTTCAACTTGGACATCAAAGACAAAGAGTTTATCGTTTTCGTAGGTCCTTCAGGATGTGGTAAATCAACAACTCTTCGTATGATCGCTGGTCTTGAAGATATCACAGAAGGTGAATGTTCCATCGATGGTACTGTTGTAAATAACGTAGCGCCTAAAGACCGTGACATCGCCATGGTATTCCAAAACTACGCTCTTTACCCACACATGACTGTGTACGATAACATGGCATTTGGTTTGAAATTGCGTAAATACAGCAAGGAAGATATCGACAAACGTGTACAAGAAGCAGCTGAAATCCTTGGCTTGAAAGAATTCTTGGATCGTAAACCTGCTGACCTTTCTGGTGGTCAACGTCAACGTGTTGCCATGGGACGTGCCATTGTCCGTGATGCAAAAGTATTCTTGATGGACGAACCTTTGTCAAACTTGGATGCAAAATTGCGTGTATCCATGCGTGCTGAAATCGCTAAAATCCACCGTCGTATCGGAGCTACAACGATCTATGTAACCCACGACCAAACAGAAGCGATGACACTTGCTGACCGTATCGTTATCATGTCTGCTACTAAAAACCCTGCAGGTACTGGTACAATCGGACGTGTAGAACAAATCGGAACTCCTCAAGAAGTATACAAAAACCCAGTGAACAAATTCGTAGCTGGATTCATCGGAAGCCCTGCGATGAACTTCATTAACGTGAAATTGGAAGGTGGACACATCGTTGCTAATGGATTGAATTTGAAAGTTCCAGAAGGTGCTTTGAAAGTCTTGAAAGAAAAAGGCTATGATGGTAAAGAATTGATCTTTGGTATCCGTCCAGAAGACGTGAATACAGAAGCTGCTTTCCTTGAAACTTTCCCAGAATCAGTCGTAAAAGCAACTATCTCTGTGTCTGAGTTACTCGGTTCTGAATCTCACTTGTACTGCCAAGTTGGTGACAACGAATTCATCGCTAAAGTGGATGCGCGTGACTACCTTGGAACTGGTGAAACCATCGAACTTGGATTTGACTTGAACAAAGCTCACTTCTTCGATAAAGAAACTGAAAAAACAGTATACTAATACCTACTGACACGATAGAGACTGAGACGATTTGTCTCGGTCTCTTTCATTTTAAGGAGACAAGACATGGAAAAAGACTGGTGGAAGGGGAAGGTCGCTTACCAGATTTACCCAAAAAGCTTTAAGGACAGCAATGGCGATGGTGTTGGGGATTTGAAAGGCATCACGGAGAAACTCGATTACCTTCAAGACTTAGGGATTGATATTCTCTGGCTATCTCCTGTTTACAAGAGCCCTTTTATTGATCAGGGATATGATATTTCCGATTATTATGCCATTGATCCCCTCTTTGGGACTATGGAAGATATGGAAGAGTTGATTGCGGAAGGTAAGAAGCGGGGCATTTCTATCATCATGGACTTGGTGGTTAACCATTGCTCCAGTCATCACGAGTGGTTCCAAAAGGCTTTAGCAGATCCAGATGGTCCTTATGCGGACTACTTTTACTTCATCGAAAGTGACAAAGAACCCAACAACTGGGAAAGTTACTTTGGGGGCAGTGTTTGGGAGCCGGTTCCTGGCACCAATAAGTACTATCTCCATTCTTTCCATAAGGACCAGCCAGACCTCAATTGGCAAAATCCTGTCTTGCGCGAAGAAATTTACAAGATGATCAACTGGTGGTTGGACAAGGGAATTGTGGGCTTTAGAATCGATGCTATTATCAATATCAAAAAAGATCTAGAATGGCGTTCGCTTCCGTCTGATCGCGAAAATGGCTTGGTCCCAGTACCGGAGTCTCTAGTGAATGCCCAACCGATTGAACCTTTCTTGCAAGAGTTAAAGGAACGGACCTTCGCCAAGTACAATGCCTTCACAGTAGGGGAAGTATTCAATGAAACCGACGAAGAGTTGCATTTCTTTATCGGAAAAGATGGTGTCTTTTCTTCTATCTTTGACTTCAAGCAAACCTGCTTAGGGCAGGAAGGGAAAGGCTGGTTTGACCATAGTCTTCCAACAGCAGATGAACTCAAGGAAAGTATTTTCCAAGCGCATGAGCGCGCAGATAGGATTGGAGTTCTCTCGACGATCATTGAAAACCACGATGAGCCTCGTGGGGTGTCCCATTATATCGCTGAAGGTCCAGTAAACGACACCAGTAAAAAAGCCCTAGGAACTATTCAGGTTTTGCGCAAGGGAATTCCGTTTATCTATCAAGGCCAAGAAATTGGAATGGAAAACCAAGTCTTTGAATCAATAGAGGACTTTGATGATATCGCGACCATCAATGGCTATCATGTTGCGAAAGAAGCTGGTTTGAGCGAGGAAGAAGCCTTAGCAGTGATTGCCAACTATAGCCGAGACAATGCGCGGACACCGATGCAGTGGACAAGAGAGCCAGGTCTGGGCTTTAGCGATGGACCAGCCTGGCTGATCAGTCCCAAACCAGATTATTCCATTAATGTGGAAGACCAGGAAAAGGATCCAGATTCTATTTTGAATTATTACCGTCAGCTGACGGCCTTATATCGTCATCCCCTCTATGGGAATACCATCCGGTTTGGAGATATGATCCCAGCTTATCGGGACCGTGAGAATATCATCGCCTTCGAACGCCGTGGGGACAAGCGTCTCTTGGTAATCAGCAATTTCCAAAATCGCCAGGCCACTTTGGAGTTGCCAGCTCCGATTAAAACGCTCGTTTTAAATAATACAGCAGGATTATTCCAAGAAGGAGACCAAGTGCTCGAATTGGCCCCTTACCAAACGGTTGTGTTGGAGTTGGTGGAATAAGGAGAAACTTTGCATCAGTGTTAGGATTTAATGTAGAATAGTATGTTCATTAAATATTCTGGAGAACATTATAAAAGTTTTCTATACTTTAGAATCAGTCAAGTATAAACTGAAACTTTCCGCTGTGAGAAAAGTGTTTGAAACATTATTGTTTCAAACACTCGGGAGTTTTGAGACCTTAGGCTCAAAACTAAGTCATGGAACTTCGAAGAAGTTCGCTGACGTCCGTACTCACCTAAGGAAAGTTTTGAAAGATAGTTTATCTCCAAAAAGAACCTTCGCGTCTGCGAAGGTTCTTTTCATGTCATCCAAGTCTAAGCCAGGAACTTACTCAACTTCTTTCTTTTTCAAGAGGAGGAAGCCTCCGCTAACTGCTAACAAGAAGCCGGAAAGAATGAAGTGTGCGGTTGTGTCTTCTCCAGTTTGTGGCAATTGTGCCTTGGCTGGACTTTCTTGGAAGCTTTGTCCTACTTGGTAAGTCAAGGCTTGCACGCTTTCTTCATTTTTTGTTGTCATTTCTTTTTGTGGAAGGAGCACTTTAGGAGTATCCTTCTTGGCTAAGATTGGCTGTGGATTGCTTGTTTGGTTATGAATTGGAACCACCACTTGATCTGGTTCTTTAGCTGGAACGTAATCCATCAAGCTTGCCAACTTGCTGCCAAAGATCGCATTGGTTACCCAGCGGAAGAAGTGGACAGGGTGTTGACGGTTGGTTGGATTTCCTGCATAGACAAAGAGTGGTTGTCCCATCAGTTCTCCAGAGATGGCCATGACTTTGTTAGCCAGAACATCATTATGTGGCCACCAACCTGCAATATAATAATCGCTTGGAGCGATGCTCATCAAGGTCTTGAAATGCTCTGGAACCTTTTCAATCCAGTTTCCTGAGTTGGAGTAGAAGAGGGTATTCTTCTTGTATCCGCTGGTCAATGGATCCTGATCATCAATGATCGCTTTCATCAAGCCTTCGTAGTCACTACCGCCTTTTAGTTTTTCAGCGTCAAATCCTGTAAGAACTCCCAATTTTTCCAGTTTTTGCATGGCTTCCCCACCAATGACAAGGGTTGGTTTCTTGCCAAAAATGGAAGCGTCAAAGCGGTTGCTTTCCAAAATAACAACATCGGCTTCTTCTGGTGTATTGACGATTTGGAAGCCTAATTTTTCAAGGACCAGACTAGTATGAGCAGGCGCATCTACTCCAGCCCAATTATAGTGGTAGTTCGGAGAGTAGATCTTCATCGGTTTCAAGGTTGGGCCGCTAGGTACCTTGTAGAGGGCATCCCCATAGATGGCATAGTTTGGTAGGAGCGAAGCAAAGGTATCGCGGTCAACGATGTAGCCATCGTCTGTTAGGTAGACAGATTTTCCTTGCGCGATGGCCTGATTGACAGCTTTAACGGCACTGGCTGAGGTATTTGCGATCACATAGTAAGGAGCTTTTGGATCGATCTCAGAGGTACGAGTGGCGCGGGTGGTGGTGACTTCTCCTAATTTTCCGTTGAAAAGACCATCCGCAAATATAGGTTCGGACTTGAAGCCTCTCATATCTGGGAAGTTGACCAGTAACTCTGCGTACATCGCAGCCCAGGCAGATTCGTTGGAGCCCTTGTAGAGAATATGGTTGGCATAGCCACGTTTGGCTTGGGCCATGTCAATGACCAAGTCCCCTTTTTTGTAGGGACCTGTATCTTCTTTAAGTTCCTTGACGAGGACACCATTGCGTTTGAAGTAGTCAATCATATTGAAGGCTTCTTGCGCATCATTGTCCTTGTCGAGGCTCATTGGGATGACGTAGTAGTCTGGGAAGAATTTCGGACGACCATTTTTCACACGTCCAACGATTTCCCCATTTGGACCGACCAGTTCATTTTCGGCTTTTGGATCTTCGGTTTTATTGAGACCGCGCAGGTAGAAGTTGAGACGCATCTCAAGGAGACGGTCTGGATCTTGGTTGAGGAAGTCAATTCCGCCTAGGACAGCATTGCGACCTGCTTTGTAGGATTCTTCATTTCCTTCTGGAATTTCGATGGTATGGCCTAAGATACCATGGTAGACAGCATAAACCCCTGTATAGCCAGAGAAGGAGTCATCCCAGCCATCGCCCCAATCCAGTTTTGGAATGATGTAACTATTGTATTTAGAATTGGCAACTCCTGCCCGTCCCATATGATGGGCATTTTCTAGCATCAGGTCTGACAGAAGATCGTATTCGAAGTTCGGATCATGTGGTGGCGTTGCAGGTTCGATCAAGAATTCTTTGATAAAACCGTGTAAGTCGTAGAGAGCGATCGGATTCCACTTGTTGATTATTTGGATAACCGTGCGAACTTCAGGGTTAGTTTGGTAGCTGGCATCCCGGTTTGGATCGAGCCCGTTTGCTAGGGCCCGCAGGTTGAGAGCATCCCCATCTGGGTTTTCTGTGAAGTCAAATAAGAAGATGAATTTATTGAGCAAGGTTGGAATATCTAGCGTGATTGTTTTAGCATTTCCAGCTTCATCGGTGGTGTTAAAGGTCACCTTTTCCTTGGTCGCAAAAGTATTGAAGAGGCCTGTGATGATATCAATGCCTGGTTGTTCATCCGCGTGGGTGTTGTGGACTAAGACAGGTAATTTGTAATCCAAGGTCTTGTCTTTTAGTGCGGCCAGCATTTCGCTTGGCTTAGTCAAAGCTGTAGGGTTGGTACTAGACAGGTAGTGATCGATGCTGGCTTGGTCCTTACTCACGATCCCCATCTTCATATCCCGGCCTTGGGCGCTCTTGCCAAGGGTTTCCAGCTGCACTAAACGATCGGGTTTCGCTTCTTCCTTGGATTTTTCGATAGCAGCTAGCATTTCTTCATGTGTATGGTAGTCCTGATAAGGTCGAAAAACGAGGGTTTTATTGATGGTCACACCTAAGTCTGCATTGGTTCCGACCAGCTCATGATTGCCGATGTAGTTGCGGTAAGTCCGGCGAATATTATTTGGGCTACGAAGACTGAGATCTTCACCAAAGAGATCCTGCACGTCGATGTGGAGATCCAGATCATTTCCGTTTGCAGTCTCTGTGATGGTGAGGAATGGATCCTTGCTCAGTGTTCCTGTCTCCATATCCCAGGTTTTCCACTCAGAGAGAGGTTTATTGTCTAAGGTCCAGCTGATCTTGCCAGCAGCTTGAGCTTTTTCTTGGACTTTGTCATCAATCGTACTCTTTTCAGAGAGATAAATGGTGCTATCCGCCAATCGAGTCGTTTGGTCAGAAGTCGTTGTAGCACGGGTAGTGCTTGGACTAGTGGCTGGAGCAACTTCTGTAGTAGAAGCCATATCAGAAGTCGCTGCTGTTTCTGCAGGACTAGCAGGAGTTACTTCTGTGGCTGTAGCAGGACTGGCAGTCTCAGCTGTCACAGCTTGCTCAGTAGCAGGTGTCGCTTCAAGGACCGTGCTTGGTTCCGTTTGAGGCGCTTCTAAGCTATCGGCTGAAGCTTGGCCATGACCGATAACGGAAAGCAAGACAGCCGCTGAGAGACTGAGTGTCGTAGTGTACAAATGTTTCTTATATGAAGACTTCATATAGAAGACCCTCCTTAAATAGTTATTTTCCAGTTCTAGTATACCATTTTAGGAAAGCGTTTTCAACAGTTCCCGCAATAAAGAAGCCTTTGCATTTGGCAAGGGCTTCTCTGTCTATACTGTTTCCTGATGAAATTGTTGGTAAAAATCAACCTTGACCTGAATGAAGGTTTCTAAATCTCTTAACAATTGGAGCAAGGTGGCGCGTGTTTCGAATTCTTCCCGGGTCTTGGGAAGAGGCCGTTCGCGGAAGATCGCCAAATACTGAGTGATATCGTTGAGGAGGTCCTGAGCAGGATTTTCCTGACTTAACTGTTGCGCAGTCTTCTTAAAAAGTTGAGCCAGGATCATACTTTCACTCGCTGCTAACTGACAGCGGTTGACGTTTTCTGCCATATCCCGCAGGATGTCGTTTTGACGCTTGCGCATTTCGAAGTAGTGAATGTGGTAGTTGGTTTGATGAAAAAGGTGGTTGGAATGATCCAGATAGACGAGATTTAAAGCGTCCTTTAGGATACCATCCAATTCCTTGATCAAGCGGGCATCGTTGCGACCATCCCCTTTACCAAGTAATTCCGCAAAACGACCAAGGATCTTTTTCAGTTGGTCTTCGACAACATCATGGTAGTGATCAATCGCAGCCTGATTAGAAGGCATATAGAGATTGGCCAGCAGGGCAAAGCTGGTCCCGATTAAAAAGAGGGCAAGTTCATTTAGCAAGAGCCCCCAGGAAGTAGACTGCTCAATCAAGAGATGGGTGACCAGGACCGTACTAGGCGTGATGCCGATCTGCCAGCCCATTAGAAAGGCACAAGGAGCATAGAGAGCAATAAAGACTCCCAGTGCCCAAAGGTTGAATCCAAAAAAGGAAAAAGCGATACTTCCGATCACAAGGGCCAGCAAGGTCGACATAAAGCGCTGGTAGGCTTGCTTGATCGTACTGCGACGCGTATCAGAGATGCTCAAGATGGCAATGACGCCAGCTGAGATGGCATAGGTCAAGCCCAGAGCATAAGCAAGGGCAGCTGCTAGACAGGTGGCCAAGGTGAGCTTGATGGTTCGTTGAAAAAGAGGCATGGCTTCCTTTCTATTTTGCTGGTTTCGCTGAGATAGATTTCATTTCATTATATCATGAATTGGCCTCATCCTCCTTTCTTGTGGTATACTAGTTCTATGGAAAATAATGATATCGTATACGGTGTCCATGCAGTCACCGAGGCTTTACAAACCAATACAGGCAATAAATTATATATTCAAGAAGACCTCCGAGGAAAAAATGTCGACAAGATCAAGGCCTTAGCAACTGAGAAAAAAGTGTCGATTTCTTGGACGCCAAAGAAAACCCTGCAGGAAATGACAGAAGGAGCTGTTCACCAAGGCTTCGTTCTTCGCGTGGCAGCTTTTGCTTACACAGACTTGACAGCGATTCTGAAACAGACAGCCCAAGAGAAGAACCCGCTTTTGTTGATTCTCGATGGCTTGACCGATCCGCACAATCTTGGATCCATCTTGCGGACAGCTGATGCGACCAATGTCTCAGGGGTCATCATTCCTAAGCACCGGGCAGTCGGGGTAACCCCAGTGGTGTCGAAAACGTCTACTGGAGCAGTGGAACACATTCCCATTGCCCGTGTGACCAATCTCAGCCAAACTCTAGACAAGTTAAAGGAAGAGGGCTTTTGGATCTTTGGAACCGACATGAACGGCACGCCATCTCATCAGTGGAATACGGCTGGTAAGTTGGCTTTGATCATTGGTAATGAAGGAAAAGGGATCTCAACCAATATCAAAAAGCAAGTCGATGAGATGATCACCATTCCTATGAATGGCCATGTTCAAAGCCTCAATGCCAGTGTGGCAGCAGCCATCCTCATGTATGAGGTCTTTCGCAACCGACTATAAATAGTAGAAAGGCAATGATATGAAACGAAAAATCTTATTGGTTGACGGCTACAATATGATTGCCTTCTGGCAGGAGACCCGCCAGCTCTTTCAAAAAAGTGAGCTCGATGCGGCGCGCAACATCCTCCTGCAAAAACTGAGCCATTATGCTAGCTTTGAAGGGATCGAAGTCATCTGTGTCTTTGATGCCCAGTATATGCCAGGAGTGCGGCAGACCTACGATGAGTTCAATGTTCAGGTGGTCTTTACCGGTGAGGATGAGACAGCAGATGACTATATCGAGCGCTTAGCGGCAGAGCTCAATACGCCCCTCCACCAGGTATCCGTCGCAACCAGTGACTTACATGAACAATGGACTGTCTTTGCTCAAGGGGCCCTTCGGGTATCCGCGAGAGAGTTAGAGAAACGAGTCGCAGTCGTCAAAGGAAACCTCAATCAGGCGCAGCGAGTGGTTAACGATCAAAAACCACCCATGCGACCGCTCGATCACCAAGTATTGCGACAATTACAAGAAATGATGGGAGACAAGAAATGACATTTGCTATTTTGACTGATTCGACCGCAGATTTGGACCAAAATTGGGCCAAGGAACACCAGGTGACTATTCTTGGGTTGACCATTGAGTTAGATGGAACAGTATACCAGACAGTAGGAGAAGGTCAATTGACCAGCCCTGAGCTTTTAGAAGCCATGAAAAATGGGGCAAAACCGACAACCAGTCAGGTCAATGTGGGCCAATTCCAGGAGACCTTTAAGCACTTTGTAAAAGAAGGGAAAGCTGTACTTTATGTCGCCTTTTCATCGGTCTTATCTGGGACCTATCAGAGTGCAGTTATGGCGCGTGATTTAGTCTTGGAAGACTACCCAGAAGCCGTGATCGAGATTGTCGATCCGAAGGCTGCTGGGATTGGAGAGGGCTACCTGGTCATGCGGGCAGTAGCTGCGCGCGATGCGGGTCACTCATTAGCAGAAGCCAAAGAAGAGATCATGGCTCTAGCTCCAAAACTGCGGACCTATTTCCTCGTCGATGATCTCTACCACCTCATGCGTGGCGGTCGTCTTTCTAAGAGTGCTGCGATCATGGGAAGTCTAGCCAGCATCAAGCCTATTCTCTGGATTGATGCAGAAGGAAAATTAGTGCCCATTACGAAAGTCCGTGGACGCAAAAAAGCCGTCCGAGAATTACTGGAGTTGATCAAAACCGATATCGGTGAAAGCACAGCCTTGGTCTCTTATACAAACGATCTAGAAGGAGCCGAAGCGTTGAAGGCAGAAATGCTTGTACTTGATGGCATCGACGAAGTTCTTGTGATGCCTCTTGGACCAGTCATCTCCGCCCACGTCGGTCCGAATGCCTTGATCGGATTTGTCATAGGAAAAGAAAATCGCAAATAATTTTCCAAATCGGTTGACTTTTATCTTAGAATTTTGATACAATAGTAGGCGGTATTGTTTACCCCATTTGTAAGGCCCCGGAACCTTTCAAATAACTCGCGGACCGGAACATCCGCCCTGTAAACAAAAACGACATTCATATAGGAGAAATCATGAACAAAACTACATTCATGGCTAAACCAGGCCAAGTAGAACGCAAATGGTACGTTGTTGACGCAACTGATGTACCTCTTGGACGCCTTTCAGCAGTTGTTGCTAGCGTGCTTCGCGGAAAAAACAAACCAACCTTCACACCTCACACTGATACAGGTGACTTCGTAATCGTTATCAATGCTGAAAAAGTTAAATTGACTGGTAAAAAAGCAACTGATAAGATCTACTACACTCACTCAAACCACCCAGGTGGATTGAAATCAATCTCTGCTGGTGAACTTCGTTCTAAAAATGCAGTTCGTTTGATTGAGAAATCAGTTAAAGGTATGCTTCCACACAATACTCTTGGCCGCGCTCAAGGTATGAAATTGAAAGTATTCGTTGGAGCTGAGCACACTCACGCTGCACAACAACCAGAAGTTCTTGATATTTCAGAACTTATCTAAGGAAAGGAACAATAAAGTATGTCACAAGCACAATATGCAGGTACTGGACGTCGTAAAAACGCTGTTGCACGCGTTCGCCTTGTTCCAGGAACTGGTAAAATCACTGTTAACAAAAAAGATGTTGAAGAGTACATCCCACACGCTGACCTTCGTCTTGTAATCAACCAACCATTCGCAGTTACTTCAACTGTAGGTTCATACGACGTTTTCGTTAACGTTGTAGGTGGTGGATACGCTGGTCAAGCAGGAGCTATCCGTCACGGTATCGCTCGTGCCCTTCTTCAAGTAGACCCAGACTTCCGCGATTCATTGAAACGCGCAGGACTTCTTACACGTGACTCACGTAAAGTTGAGCGTAAGAAACCAGGTCTTAAGAAAGCTCGTAAAGCTAGCCAGTTCTCAAAACGTTAAGAAACGGCTACAATACAGCATTTATCAACACTTCATGGTTCACACCATGGGGTGTTTTTTGATGTTTTTTTGGCAAAATTCACACCACTTTTCACACCAAATTCACACCATTACTTTTTAAGGTTACGGTAGGCAATTTCACCAACAGCCATTGGTATGACATTTGAAGTGTTGACATAGGTCTTAGTTGTGAGAGTATCGCTATGCGTTAGAGCTTCTGAAATGTCCTCTAGTGATGTGCCAAATTGTTTGGCAAGAGTTGCACCCGTATGACGTAATTTATGAGGTGTGGCGTGTGTTAGTTCCTTATGACGGCGTTCGACTGACTTCATCTTATTATTAAGATAATCAGCGTGTAAGGGACTATTAACATTCCCTTTTGTATCAATATAAGTAAAAACATACTGTTCATCAGATTGGATAATATTGAATTTTGCCAATTCCAATTTTTGTTGTTTTTTCCAAGCACAGAGTAAATCAGTTAGTTCAATAGGAATATGGAAAGTTGTCCTTTTATTTCCCTTAGTTGATTTTGGATTTTTATACTTGTCCAAGGCTTTCACTAACTGAATTTCTTGTTTCTTTAGGTTAATGTGTTTCCATTGCAAAGCGTAACTTTCGGATTTCCTATCTCCTAAGAAAAAAGTTGTATAGAATAACACATAATCTTTGAATAGTAGCTTGTCGTTTTCTAAATCTTCTTCAAAAGCGGTGAACCATGCTTGAAGTTCTGATTGTGACAGATATAAATCTTCATCATTTTTACTCTCTTGTAGTTTTATTTTTTTAGTTGCCTTAATACGGCTAATTGTTTTAGAGAGACGATTAGTTTCGATATATTCCAATTCCTCAGCCCAATCAAAAATAGAATTAACGTAACTTCTAATGACTTTAAAGTTTGCATATTCTTCTGCCTTTTGTGTTAAAAGATTCAAGATAACCTGTTTATTTTGATTGAGAAAATCAATGGAATAATTACCAAGCAAGGGTAGGATATGTTTTCTAAAGACAATTTCGGTACCGTCAATAGTAGCTTGTGAAGGTGGTTTTGTGGTAGATGTTGTTTGACCTGCTTTATAGGATTCCCACCAAACATTGTGATAAAAATCGGAAAAGAGGATTGAGCCATTTGTTTCCAATGAGGTTGATTCTCCGCTTAAAATTTTATCAATCTTGTTTTGTAATTCAAGTTCGTATTTTTTAGCCTCACTCCTTAGTTTGAAACGTTTTTCAATCACTTTTTTATTAATTCCCAATGAGGATTTGACTTCTTCTGGGACATAGATACGTAAGCGATAAGTTCCGTTTTTAGTTTTTGTAATTGACATAGTATTCTCCTTTTTTGAATTGAGCTAGAAAAATACCGTGGCTTCATTATATCAGACCACGGTTAGAATGCTACTGATTTTGTAACCAGTAATTAAGTTCGGTTTTATCAAAGCGGACAGTTTTTCCAACTCGAATAACTGGTAATCCCTTTTTTATCCAAGAATCAAGCGTATTATTGGCAATTCCTAGATACTTACAAGCTTGTTGCTTGTTCAAGAATGGACTTTCAATGTTGTTACTATCCAATTTATTTTTTATTTCATTTTCTATAAGTCGGCTAATTAACAGTTGTAGCTGATGAATTTGTTCGTCTGGTAAAATCACTTGCATAGCCTCTTTTGTCCTTTCATGATATAATGTTAGTAGTTATTATTTCTAAGGCGATTTGTTTACGGCAAGTCGTCTTTTTGTATGCCCCAAGTCCCGGAACTCTGGTGTTCACGGACATATTGGTCAATCTCCTTTTCATCGCTGTTAGTAAATTTCGATAGTCCCAATTTTAAGAGGTCTTGGAGAAATTGGTTAGCTTCTTCAAGTGTGGTTGCCTCGTACTTAGCCACATAGAGCTTGGCTAAGGTCTTTGAGACTTGTTTTTCCGTCCATTGTTCCGATTGTCTAAGTGTTGGCTTGGTGCGTTCAATACTCAATCGTGTTTTAGTTTCCGTCTGGAGGTAGTCCAGCCACCATTTAACAGGTTGACGTCTGCGTTTGTTGGTATCCCTGTCATTAGGTCTGACAAAGCGGTAGTGTCCGTTGATTGCCTCAAAGTAAATGGCTGTCAGAGGTCTTTTAAGAACCATTTGCTGGGCGATAATATTGGCTTTGCCTTGCCAACAACGGAGCTCCGCCCTGACCCAAGAATGGGTCCCATCAATGACTTTACCTTTTCCTTTTTGTTCCATGAGTTTGTTATAAACACACCATTGTTGGCTTCCTCGTGCGCCTATGGTGACGGTCTCGCCAATCCGTTCCCCTGTTTCAAGGACTGACCGCTCGTGATAGTCCATGTGTTGGGCTCTGGTGATACACAATCCCCGTTTACAGTAAGCATAGAGAGTTTGAACCGATAAGGCATTATCGTAGATGTCATTAGCAATATCAATTCGGGTAAAGTTAACCTGATAGCGGTAAAGGCGTGTGACTAGAGCTACCCAGTTGTTAGCGTTACCCGCCATAAATTCCTCATATTGGCGACAGCCTTGTCCTTTTAGTTCCAGATAGACCCCCATATTATCTAAGGCTTGGTTAAAGTAAACTTTGATGTCTGAACAGGCATAGTGGCGTTGATACTTATTTATTCCCCAAGCATTCAGTGCAAACTGATCTTGGGGAATAAGGAGTATCTCTTCTAACACCTCCTCTGGTGAAACATCTTTAACGGTTACAGCGAAGTAGTCAATCCTTACGCTGTTGTCCATGCTTAGTCACCAGTCATTTTAAGGTCATTTGCCACTAGTTTTACACCAGACCAGTTGCTACGAGTCATGTTCCACATGAGACGGACTTGAGGATTGACGAGTTCAACGGTCTTATCAAGTAAACCGTCGTTTTCTGCCAGTTTCGTGATTTTGTCGAGGTTGTCATGAATTTCAAGCGTAATCGCTTTGAGTTCTTCAATGGCAATGTTCATTTCTTTTAACACTTTGATTTTATCCGCATCTTGAACGCTACAAACTAGTTTGTATGGTTCGTCTGTTCGGACTTGTTCGCCGTTTACCTCTTGATACTTATAACTCATACGAGCAGAAAGTACCACTACTTTTTTAGGAAGCATGAATTGACTTTTATCAAGGTTCAATTCGCCAAGTTTAAGTGTTGTGTCAGTTAGTGTTAAGTTTGTCATCATATTCTCCTTTGTGTTTTTTAAAGTAGTTATCTTTTCTAAACGTACGCAGAATTAGTTTTGAACCTTACTCTCCCAAGGGATTTCAGCGAAAACTTCAACTGATTGGCTTTAACCCCAGACGTATCAAGGGGTTAGCCCTACTTTCGTGTACGTTCGTACCCCCTATTAGTAGTGGGGCACTTATTTTAATGGCAAGTCTCGCCCGTTTCGAGCCCCTACCGCCTTGTGGGCTACCGTGTTGACCACTCGCCCACAGCGTTGGTGCTGTACCGTGCTCACTTCCCAAACAACTTTTTCTTCCTTGATTTCTCCAAATTTTCAATCTGTTCACTTAACTGTTCCATACGAATAGCTAATGCTTGTTCCTGTTGTGTTAAGTTGGTTACTCTTTGACTTAATTTCTTTAGTTGAAAGGTTAAGCGATTAATTTTTTGGTTAATGGATAAAGGGGAAGCTCTACTGGGGACATAAGCTTTTAGGATTGCCCTATCAAGTCCAAGACTTCCTTTAGTATCTGCAATTTGTTGGAGCTTTTCAATATCATCAGTGGTAAAGAGGAAGACTTTGCTATAAGAACGTTTCCCTGTTTGTATCCTATCTTCTTGAAAGGTATGTCCTGTTAAGTGTTCAATCTTTAAACGCCACTTTTTTAGCGTAGAGACTGAATTTAAACCTGAAACTTGTTTTATTGTTTGATGATAGTCAAAATAATTAGTCATGTATTCTCCTTTAACTTAAATTTATTTTATATATTTAAAACTTATTTTTACTATTTATATCTATATTATATATCCTTTTTATTATATGTCAAGTATTTTGTTGAAAAATAAGTTTTAAATTGTTAAAATAAATAACAACCAAAACTAAGGAGCTACCTATGACTTATATGATTCATAATTTCGCTTTTAATCTTTCTCGACTTCGTAAGGAAAAAGGGATCAGTCAGACAGAATTGGCGGAAAAACTAAATATTGGAAAACAATCGATTTCTGATTACGAAAAAAGCAAAAGCTATCCAACTTTTGCGACCTTAGATAAAATAGCGGACTTTTTTAAAGCAACACCAGTACAACTTTTTGGGACAAGTCAAGATATTGAACTGGAAAAAGCTGTTCTTAAAACAGATGAATACACAGAAAAGGCTAATAATATCATACAAGCAGTTAAATCTTTTGATGAGTTAGCTCATCAAATAGAAAAATATAATAGTATAGAAGGTTATACTAGTGATACGATTAATAATTTAGCATTTCTATTAAAGAGAGTCCCTATCATATCTCCCAAAACCGACCATCAGCTTTATAAACATATTCCTAGTGGTAAGCTAGTTGAGGCAGAAGATAAAGATGATATTGAAAGTAACTATGAACTTGCTTTTGAACCTAGTGCATTATCTAGATTGCAGTATATGAGTGATGATGAGTTAGCCATAATTGACAAACTGATTTACTTAACTCAAGGTAAACCAATACTTAATAAAGATGGGGAACCATTGACTAGTATTGGTAATGGTAAATACGTTGTAGCAGAGAATGGTGATGAAATTGCCCGTGAAAAATCACCTCTACAGTTATTGTTAGAAAACGAGAGTAAATTAAATAATCTTCTTTAATTTATATGACTAAATTAAAGAAGATTAAAATGTAAAGACTGATGTGAGTGATAATACCTTAAAAATGGAAATGAAAAAAATAAGTATGAATAATTCTATTTTTGCTGATTTGTATTAATTTTTAGGAAAATAAGAGTAAATAGCATAATAAAAAGGGATTGAAAATAAAATTTCAATCCCTTTTTTGGATAAAGAAAATAATAATGGTGCTAATTAGGATTAATACCTAAATAAGTTTTAATTTTCTTTTCAAGAAAATCAATATGTTGGTTAATTTCAGTTTGTTGCTTATGAACTTCATCAAGTTGAAAAAATAGTAGTCTAAGTCGTTGAGGAATTGTGGAGTCTCCTTTATATCTTAGGTCAGCGTATTCTTGCATATTTTTAATAGACATTCCCGTCTTTTTTAATCTAATAATGAATTGAGCCCACGCTATATCAGAGTCATCATAGTATCTACGATTATTTTCTTCTCTGTGTGAGTAAATCAATTTTTCTTGCTCATAGTATCGAAGTGTGGAAATAGAAAGTCCAGTTTTTTTAGCAAATTCTCCAATAGAATAGTGAGCCATAATATTTCCCCCTTTTTTTTTAATATTTTAGCATAATTTTAAAAAAATCGAAAAATTTTCAGTTTTCTCTTGACATAAAGTGCACTTTACTATGTAAAATACATAGCATCAAAGGAATTTGATATAAAGTACTCTAATTTATGAGTTGATTGAAAATAAAGGAAATTATGGAATCGCTTCTCTGTGTAGGTGGCGGAATGGGAGCAGCGACTCTTATAAAAAATGCAAATAGCAATCTGTAAAGGAGAAAATAGTATGGAACAAACGAAGAATTATACTTGTATTACTGGAGCCAGTGCTGGTATAGGAGCGGAGACAGCAAGACAATTTGCAAAATTAGGAACGAATCTTATTTTAATTGCTCGGCGTCAAGAACGACTAGAAAAATTGAAGCAAGAGATTTTGAACCATTATCCGGATTTAGATGTTGTTATTAAAGTTGTTGATTTATCGAAGTCCAGTAATGTTTTTGCTCTTTATGAAAGCTTGAAAAAATATCACATTACTACTCTAATAAATAATGCTGGTTTTGGAAATTATGATAAGGTTGAATCTCAAGATTTAGAAAAGATAATAACATTAATCCATCTAAACATTGAAGCTTTAACAATTCTATCAACTCTATATGTGAGAGATTATAAAGATTGTAAAGGCGCTCAATTAATTAACTTATCATCTAGAGGCGGATACATGATGGTTCCAAATGCAGTTACATACTGTGCAAGTAAATTTTATGTCAGTGCTTTTACAGAAGGCTTGGCATTGGAACTAGAGGCAAATCAACATCAATTAAAAGCTAAGGTTTTAGCTCCAGCTGCCACAAAAACGGAATTCGGTCAAGTTGCTACAGATTCTAAAGAATATGATTATGATGAGCATTTTGCTAAATATCACACAAGTGAAGAGATGGCACAATTTTTGATGGAATTATATCAAAGTGACAAAGTTGTTGGTTTAGTTGATGTTACAAATTTTGAATTTCATCTTAGCGGACCACTACTTAAACATTAATTATTTTAATAAATATAGATAATGTGGTGTCGATTAATAGTTGCAGTCGTTTTATGATAGGAAGAAAGCTTCTGAAACGTTAGATTTCAGAAGCTTTTTTTCTTTAAGTTTTGAGTAAGTTATAATTTTCTGTGATATTTAGGATATTTAAAAAATATACAAGTGTTTTTGTAGATTAATTTACAATTTTTCCAGTATTTTACCAAGTAGTTCTTCTAACTTTCCTAAGTCTCCATAGACTGTTCCGTCCATATAAAGATTGTAAACCTCGTCATCTTGATCCACACGTATTTGTGCAGAATAACCTTTTGATAGTGCTAAGGAACGAATAACTTCTCGTTGAGTTCGTCCATTCCCTTCTCGAAAGGGATGGAAATAATTAAGATTATCAAGAATTTTTGCTAATTGTTTAATAATTTTATTTTTTGAATTAGCAGTTTGATAATAGGTATGAATAAGATGGTTGATATAGTCTTGGGCAGTACTGAAAGATTGTATTGACATAAAAGGATTCCCATTTTTTGAGATATTCACCTTGCGAAATTGTCCCGCCCAAGCATAGACATCTTGAAATAAATATTTATGAATGGCTAAAATATCACTAATGGAGTAGACTTCAATGGTTTTCAAGCGCAAGTCTGCAAGCCTTTTAGTAACGAATAAATGCTCATTCCGGTAGGCTTCTTCAATATTTGTAATATTTTGTTTGTTGATTAAGACTGTGGAATTTGGATAGGTATATTGGTGATTGGGGTCAATGTACTCATAGCCTTCGTATTGATTTTTAACCAATATTCAATTCCTTTCGTTTGTTGATAACATAAGTTTTTAAATCAATCACATCTTGAACAGTAGGTTCATAATTTTCAATCATTGATGACCCAATAGCATACCAGACAGTATCAAAATCAGAAAAGTTATCAAAGGGAATCCCTAAAATTGTTAATTCTTCTTTATTTACATCAAGAGTCATGGCACACCTCCTTGTATAGAGTTATCCTTATTATACCATAAAATCGGTATTTTCACCTAAAGGATAGAGACTGTTATTAAAGTATGAATTTGTGATAAAATAATTTTATCATAAAAAGAAATAGCAGGGGTGTAGCATGGAGCCATATATTACAGAAGCTTTAGTAAAAGCAGGGATTGAGTTGGGAACTCTAACATTTAAAGGAACAACAACACTAGTGAATAGTAAAATTCAATCATTAAAGGAAGAACGTAATGCCGATAAATTACGAAATACTTATGATGAAATTGTAAATGAGTTGCTTTCGGAGCGAGAACAGGCAATCAGAATTGCTCAGGCATATAAAGAAGAATATGAAAAAGTACATATTGATGATAAAGATATTGAGTATTTGCATAATACTTTAGAACGGGTTATTTCTCTGCTATCTTCATTTACTAGTGTTGAAGATGGGAAAGAAGATTCAATGAAACAATTAGTTGCTTTACTTAACAAGGATACTTTAAAGACTATGCAATTATTGGGATTTAATTACAAGGAGGCAATAGGAGAACCTCTAACGGAGGTTTGTTCAAATGCTATAAGAAATAAATTAGGAGGTCTATCATTTAAGAAAAACGTACGTAACAAAAAATAATTTAACTAATGGTGTGAACTTTTAGTATTTATCAGCTCAATTCTTTGTAATTTTGGGGTAAAATTCATACCATTCAGATAAAATTAGTTGAAATTGATTGAAATAACACTTTCAGAAAAGCGTAGAAATGCTTGATATTAAAGACTTTTGAAATTTAGTCAAACAAAAGTCGTTCAAACCAGGCTTGAAAAAAGCTCGTAAAGCATCACAATTTAGTAAACGTTAAAACTTATTTAAACTTATTGAAAGCATTTCGTATCAAAAATACGGGATGCTTTTTCTGTTCACCCCAAATTTTTGTAACTAGGTGATACTTGAAATTAATACAAATTTGGTTGTTTTTGATAAATCTAAGCAACACTACATGATGAAGTGAAAGGGGATGAATCTTTGATAGTATTCACTTATTGTGAAATATGATATATTTATTAATTAGATGGATGAATACTTCTAGAGTTAAATATAGTATAATAGGGACATACTTTTTGGTTTATTTTTGTTTGTAGTCGGATTATGAAAGAATATCCAATATTATGCGATAAGATAGAATGTTACAAAAAAGAAAGGGGATGCAATCCGATGAAGAAAGACAGATTAATTGTATTGACAGATGCTGTTCTAGCAATTATTATGACCATCTTGGTTTTAGAGTTAGAAAAACCAACAACACCAAGTCTTGAAGCTTTTTGGGATTTACGGCAAAATTTCTTTGCTTGTTTTCTTTCCTTTTTCTGGTTGGGATCGTTATGGATGGCACTAAACACATTATGGGAAAAGGTTGAGAAAATTTCCTCAGAAATTATTTGGTGGAATTTGTTTCTACTCTTGGAGCGGCAGGAGTTCTCTTTGGAGAATTTCATGCCATCCAAGATACCAGTCTGAATGATGTGGTGGACCGGATCTATATAAATGTCAAGGATTTACCGTTTCAGTCCTTGGGAGCTTTAGCTAATATCCTGTCTGATATTAAGAAGGGACTGATTCAAGACAGTCATATCTGGTCTTTCTTCCAGTCATTTTTCAAACAATATCAGTTGATAATCAGCTTAAATCAGATCTATCAGTTTGTCTATCTTTCTCTGATGGAGATCATGTCCTATCTTCACTTTGATTATTGGAAAAAAACGGCTCGGTCAGGAGCTAGTATGAATAAGGAGAACAAATGAAACGTTTAAAAATGTTATGGCATATTATGCAGGTTACGGGTTTTACTCGGTTTGCTCTGAGTTTTGTGACCTTTGTTTTTGGGTCAGGAGGCGTGCTTTTCCTAGTTGAACCTGCTATCACAAATTACGGAGACGGTCTTTGGTATGCTTTTGTGACTTCGACGACTGTCGGCTACGGGGATCTCCTAGCTGTGACCTTGATTGGAAGGATTACCAGTGTCTTCTTGACGATTTATGGGCTCATATTTTTTGGCTGTTTATCAGCTGTTATTTTTAATTATTATACCAATTTAAATAAGGAAAGAGGAGAGGACAAATGACTGCCAATTATTCAACACGGGAATACCGTGAGAAATTATACGATGACCTTCATGTTCGATTGAGAGATACAGCGATTTTGATGTGTGCAATTTTTATTGCCTCTATCGGACTAAATATGAATTCAACAGCTGTCATTATAGGAGCCATGTTGATTTCACCTCTCATGACACCGATTGTTGGACTGGGATTCGGTTTAGCTATTTTTGATACGCGTTTAATCAAGCAATCTCTAGAGGTTTTATTGACTCAAGTGTTGGTCAGTTTGCTTGTCTCGACTCTGTATTTCTGGATTTCTCCCTTGTCTTATGCAAGTAGCGAGTTGATTGCACGAACCTCTCCAACCATTTGGGATGTCCTCATTGCTATTGCTGGTGGGATTGCTGGTGTGATCGGTTCAAGGAAAAAAGAAGCAAACAATATCGTGCCAGGAGTAGCCATTGCTACAGCTCTGATGCCGCCTATCTGTACTGCTGGCTATGGTTTAGCTAATGGGAATGTACGATTTTTATTGGGGGCTCTCTATCTTTTCTTGATCAACTGTGTCTTTATCATGCTAGCCAACATTGTTGGAACAAGAATTTTGATGAGAAAATCTCCTTTAACTTCATTTAAAGAGCTGAGCATTAAAATGAGAATTGGCTTGATATCTTTGATTGTATTGTTGATTCTTCCAGCTAGCTATTCGGCAGTTACTCTGACAATAGAACAAGCGCGCAAAGAAGGGATCAAACAGTTTGTAGGAAAAGAGTTCGCCAATTATACGGTTATTAATCAAGTCTACAAGTCAAGTAACAATGAATTGGTCTTGACGGTTGTTGGAGATCCGATTTCAGAAGAAGAATTAGAAACACTCCACCAAAAACAAGCCTCTTACGGTATTCAATCTGTTCAATTGAAAGTGAATCAAGTTCAGAACTCGCCAACATTAGATAGTGAAGCGACCAAGGAATTTTATGAAAACATTGACAAGTATATTGATCAAAAACTCTCTGAAAAAGATTCACAAAACGATCTCGTAAAAGAAAATGAAGCAGACAAGGATTGAGGACAATGAACTGAATCGGTTTTTACGCCGTGTTTTTCTTGTATCTTCCTCTTTCTTACTTATAGCAGGTTGTTTTTGCTTGAATAAGAAATAAATTAGAAGTTCTATCATCTAAGAAAAATGATGAACAAAAAATCATTTAACTAATGGTGTGAACGTTTAGTGTTTATCAGCTCCATTCTCTGTAATTTTGGGGGTAAAATCCACACCATTCGGATAAAATTAGTTGAATTTGATTGGAAAAAAGCTTTTATAAAAGCGGAGAAAAGTCTTGATATTACGCTGTTTTTAGTCCAACTGAAATTCATACTTTCCAAACCAGGCTTGAAAAAGGCCCGTAAAGCATCACAATTTAGTAAACGTTAATTCGTTACTGGACAGCAGAATACAAACGAAAACACTTTGCATCTTGCAAGGTGTTTTTTTCTATGAGAACTGGCGGTGCGCAATTAGGATAGCTCTAGCGACTTTAGTCGCATAGAGATATGCTATGCACAGTTGCCTCAAGAAAACAATGCTTCTTGGTCCACCCTGTTAGACAAGCTTCAAAACCAAGGAATCCAACAGATTTCTCTTGTAGTTACAGATGGCTTTAAGGGGCTTGAGCAGATTATCAGTCAGGCTCACCCATTAGCTAAACAACAATGTTGCTTAATTCATATTAGTCGAAATCTAGCTAGTAAAGTGAAACGAGCAGATAGAGCGGTTATTCTGGGGCAATTTATAATGATTTATCGTGCTGAAAATTTAGAAATGGCAGGACAAGCTTTAGAGGACTTTCTCGCCGAATGGAAACCAAAGTATAGGAAAGTCATGGAAAGTCTGGAGAAGACGGATAATCTTTTAACTTTTTATCAGTTTCCCTACCAGATTTGGCACAGCATGTATTCGACAAACCTCATTGAGTCTCTTAACAAAGAAATCAAACATCAAACGAAAAAGAAGGTTCTTTTTCCTAATGAGGAGGCTCTGGAACGTTACTTAGTTACGTTGTTTGAAGATTATAATTTCAAGCAAAGTCAACGAATCCATAAAGGGTTTGGTCAATGTTCTGATACACTTGAAAGCTTATTTAATTAACACTCCGTAACTCTACTTAAGTGTTTACACATAATTATTGACAGTATCAAAAAATAAAGTATATTGTTTTCATCATAATATAATTAAATATCAGTATAGAGAATTTTATCTATATATCAGATATCAGCAATTGCTTTTGCTGTCATTTTTCGCTACAATAGTTACAAGGAGGAAATAAACATGTTAAAAGAAGTATTAAACGTCGCAAAAGTTGCGAAAAAATCATCTCTCTTCTTAGGAGGGGTAGCATTTGGGACGCTTGGCTTGAAAGTCTTAGCAAGTAAAGAAGCTAAGAAAGGCTATTCTAAGGCCTTGGCTAAAGCTTACAAATTGAAAGATGGACTGGATGCATCTGTTTCTGTTGTAAAACAACACGGTGATGATGTTTTACAAGACGCTAAATATTTATACGAACAGGAAAAGAAAGAAGAACAATTAGATAGCCTGACAGGTGAATAATATGTCTTTTAAAGTGCTACACAGAGGATATCAACATATCCGATTATCGTCCTCGTTTTCACTGACCTTGGATATTCAAGATTATCTTCGTTCCTTGGCTAAAGATGAAAAAGGGATCGACTCTATTCAGTTTTATATGGATCAGCAGCACTTTACTCTACGTATGAAAGAAGGCTTCTCTGTATTAGAAAATGCAGAGGCCTTTTTAAAAAAAATTGACAAGGGGAAAGTTTCGGACTTGATGACTCTTCCCATTCGTAGAGAAGAGAGTGCTTATTCAATTGTATCGGGTGCAGCGATTAAGCGTTTGCTGTTTCGAAGTTTTGTACCCTACCCTATTCGTTATATTTGGACTTGTTATCAGGCTTTGGGTTATGTCAAAGAAGCCTATCAAACTTTAGCGCGCAAGGAACTAACCATGGAGGTCTTGGACTGTTCGGCCATTTTGTTGTCCTTGTTTATGAACCAATCCAAGACAGCTAGCAACATCATGTTTATGCTTGATTTGGGTAATCATCTGGATCAGTGGTCTTTAAAAAAAACAGCAACAGATTTGGAACAAAGCCTTCTTGCTAAAGAAAGTGATGTTTTCTTAGTGCGGGGAGACATGGTCATCAGCATCAAGAGTTCTGATGTTCAAGTAGGTGATGTATTAGTTGTCTCCCAAGGGAATGAAATCTTGTTTGACGGCCAAGTGGTTTCAGGATTAGGCATGGTCAATGAGAGTTCCTTGACTGGAGAGAGCTTCCCTGTTGAAAAGAAAGAGGGAGATTCTGTATGTGCGAATACTGTTTTGGAAACAGGAGAGTTAAGAATTCGTGTGACTGATAATCAGATAAACAGTCGTATTTTGCAACTCATCAATCTGATGAAAAAATCTGAAGAGAGTAAGAAGACAAAACAACGTCATTTTATTAGGATGGCAGACAAGGTTGTAAAATATAACTTCTTAGGTGCTGGTTTGACTTATCTGTTAACAGGTTCGTTTTCAAAAGCCATTTCCTTTTTATTGGTGGATTTTTCATGTGCTCTAAAAATATCCACACCTGTAGCCTACCTTACGGCCATAAAGGAAGGTCTAAATCGAGAAATGGTTATTAAAGATGGTGATGTATTAGAAAAATATCTGGAAGTGGATACTTTCTTGTTTGATAAAACGGGTACCATCACGACGAGTTATCCTTTGGTTGAAAAGGTTCTTCCTTTCGGAGATTATACTGAGAAAGATATTTTAAGAATAAGTGCATGTTTGGAGGAACATATCTATCATCCTATTGCCAATGCAATTGTTAAACAAGCTGAAATTGAAGGCATTGAACACGAAGAAATGCATGGCAAGCTTCAGTATGTTGCAAGCAAAGGGATTAAATCGCAAATTGATGGTCAATCGGTTGTCATTGGAAATTATGTACTAATGCAAGACGAACAGGTAAGAATTAGTTCTGAGCAGCTGGCCTTGATTGAGCAATATAAGACTCATTACAATTTATTGTTTTTGGCTTATAAGAAAGAATTAATTGGGATGTTTTGTATCCACACTCCCTTGAGAAGCGAGGCGAAAGTTGCATTGAAAAAGCTAAAGCGCCAAGGGAAAAAACTGATTCTGGCAACTGGTGATACGTTGGCTAGAACAGAAGAGTTGGTTAAAGATCTGCCATTTGACAACGTTTATACTGATTTAAAACCAGATGGTAAGTTTCAGTTGGTTCAGGAATTACAGAAAGCTGGCCGAACTATTTTGATGGTTGGAGACGGGTTAAACGACTCTGCTGCCTTGACGCTTGCAGATATTGGGGTTGTGATGAATGAAAGTGCTGATATTTCTAAGCAGATGAGTGATATTTTATTATTAGATAATCGTTTAGATTTCTTCGAGGAATTGAATTCTTTATCTGAATCGTTGCAGAAATTAATTCAAAGAAATATTCAAGAAACAGTTGTAATAAATGGAAGTTTAATTGGATTTGGGTTGTTAAATTGGTTAAGCCCATCTAATCTTTCGATATTGCACAATCTGACTACTTTAAGAATCGTCCTTCGTAGTCTTTCTATTAAAAGTAGGTAAGAGACCGAGAAGCTGAGGTTATAAAAACTAAAAGGAGTTGTCTCATTTGAGAATAACGGCTCTTTGTCAACTGTAGTGGGTTGATGGAAAATTATACCCTGGAGAGGACCAAATTGGTTCTCTCCTTTTAAATATTGAAAAAACCATTGGCAGTGGACATACTTTAAGACTATATATTTCTGAAACTAGTTTCACAATACAAATATTGACATGCAATTATTAATTGGTGGATTTTAAGTTGACATCTACAAAGTTTAATGTTAGAATACATTCAAAAATATATTTGAATAAGGTGTTTTATGATTCAAAATATTGTTACTTCAATAATCCTGTATTCTGGGACAGCCGTAGACTTACTTATTATCCTAATGTTATTTTTTGCCAAAAGAAAAAGCAGAAAGGACATCATTAACATCTATTTAGGACAATTTCTAGGCTCTGTTAGTCTAATATTCCTAAGTTTGCTTTTTGCATTTGTCTTAAATTATATTCCTAGTAAAGAGATTTTAGGTTTACTCGGTTTGATTCCAATTTTCCTAGGCCTCAAAGTTTTGCTTTTAGGAGATTCTGATGGAGAAGCTATTGCAAAAGATGGTTTGCGAAAAGACAATAAAAACCTGATTTTTCTAGTCGCTATGATTACTTTTGCAAGTTGTGGCGCTGACAATATTGGTGTCTTTGTCCCATATTTTACCACCTTAAATTTAGCGAATTTGATAGTGACTTTACTTACTTTTCTAGTCATGATTTATCTCTTGGTTTTTTCTGCCCAAAAATTAGCACAAGTCCCTTCTGTTGGAGAAACTTTGGAAAAATATAGCAGATGGTTTATTGCCGTTGTCTATTTAGGATTGGGGATGTATATCCTGATTGAAAACAACAGCTTTGACATGCTATGGGCTGTGTTAGGCTAGGAGAAAAAATTATGAAAAAAGATAGTATCTGTCAAGTGGATGTTATAAATCAACAAAATGTTACAACCGCAACGAACTACCTTGAAAAGGAAAAAGTCCAAAAATCACTTCGCATTTTATCAAAATTTACCGATAATAAACAGATAAATATCATCTTTTATCTCCTTGCCGTCGAAGAACTCTGTGTCTGCGATATAGCCTGTTTATTAAATCTCAGTATGGCATCTGCCTCCCACCATCTTCGTAAACTAGCCAATCAAAACATCTTGGACACTAGAAGAGAGGGGAAAATTATATATTATTTTATAAAAGATGAGGAAATCAGAGATTTTTTTAATCAACTAGGATAACAACTATTTTTACTACTTTTCCATGATTATAGGGAGATTATATATGAAATTTTTTGATGAAAATTACTCACAAGAAATACCTACTCGTATTAAATGTTTAAGAAAAAAGTATAATTTAAAGCAAAGCGACCTAGGTAATGCAGGTCAAGTTAGGCAAATTGAAAAGGGAGAAATTTGAAAGAATTTGTATCTTTTATTTTTTGTTTCATTTATGCCCTATGCTACTGGAATAGTTAGTAGTCATTTCATGAATCATACGGCACAGCTCTTTTATGGACTGATCGTTATTGTTTCAACGGTAGCAAACTGGTTTTTACATAAAGTAATTGATAAACCCAATATAGATCAGAAAGAATTACTTGAAGCTACCGCACAATATAGGAAGTTATTGATACCTGACCTAATAATTAAAGGAGTGGGATTGATTCTGTCCTTAATTCTCTATCCTCCGATTATGATGTATAGTGTTTTAATTGCGGCATTTTACATCATAACTTTAAAAACACTATCCGAAAAAAGAGTGAATAACTAAAAAACGGTGACCAAAGTTAGGTGTATTATTTTAATGCTTAGAGACCTAAACTATTCCCTATTTTAAAAATATTGATTCAGATTTTATGAAATTAAAAAGTAGATATTGTTCAGAAAATCCTTGATATTACGCTGTTTTTAGTCCAACTGAAATCCATACTTTCCAAACCAGGTCTTAAGAAAGCTCGTAAAGCTAGCCAGTTCTCTAAACGTTAATTCGTTGCTGGAAAGCAGAATACAAACGAAAACACTTTGCATCTTGCAAGGTGTTTTTTTGTATGAGAACTGGCGGTGCGCAATTAGGATAGCTCTAGCGACTTTAGTCGCGTAGAGATATGCTATGCATAGTTGCCCCAAGAAAACAAGCGTAGCGATGTTTGATTGGATGGCAACCACTGCACTCAAAATGTTAATTCGAAAGAATTACTATACTTACAAAGAGCACCCTTCGGGGTGTTCTTTTTGTATAACTGAATTTGAAGCAAATAAAACCCACCCTATCTTTCACAGTCAAATGTGACTGTAGAAAATAGAGTAGGTCTAGGATGTTAAAGACTATTTGTCGTCTTTATGAAAGATATTTTTAACGCCCTTGATAGCTCCTTCAACAGCTTCTTTTGCATCTTCAGCAACTTCTTTTGCTTTTGAAGCAACTTTTTCAGCAGTGCCTTCAGCTTCTGTTTTTGTATCGCCGGTTAATTTACCAAGGCCTTCTTTAACAGAACCTTTTGCTTGGTTCAATTTTTCTTCTAATGACATAGCGTCACCTCCATGAAGTTAGTAGTTTTTTCTCTGAATACAATACTGTTGATTTAAAAAAATAAAAAATATTTGTCTCAGATTAGAATGAGTATATTCTTTTTAAAATAGAAAGTCAAATTTTTGCTACGGCTAAAAAACAGGATCGCTTTCCGGTCACGAATAATGATCGACTAATAGGTCACGATATTTCGTTTTTCCAGCAAAGATTTGAAACGAAAGAAGCAAAAAACTTTTCTGTCTCCATTGAATTACATGGTATAATGGTCGTGAATGGAGACATCGTAACGCTGTTTTTTGAAAAAGAGAAGATAAATATGAAAAGAATCCTTATAACCTATCCTGTTATCAGTACTTTAGCTCTAATCTGTTTGCTGCTCGGTCTATTGACTTCCTTTTATGGGGATGCTATGTATGATCTATTGGCCTTTCATTCAAAGCCGGTGTATGGTTGGCAATATGTCAGCGGGACCCTGATGCACGGTAGTAAAGGAGCCCCTATCTGGTTTTTATGGGTCCATTTGATTTTAAATGGACTCATGATCCTTCCTTTTGGAGGACTGCTAGAAAGAAAAAGAGGCTCTAGACAAGTCTTGATCGTTTTTATGACGGCGACAGTCCTCTCTTCCATCGTTTTTCACCTCTTAACCCAGGAGCAGGACATTCAAGCAACAGGGATATCTGCTGTCGGATACGCCTTTGTGACCGGAGGGGTTATGATCCTGCCAAACGTGTGGAAAGAGTTCTCACGCACCGTAAAATGGTTTTATCTATTTTTAATTTTTCTATCTGGTCTCATGCTCTTACCAGTAATCACCGGATGGATCTCAACGCTATTGCATCTTTCAGGGATTGTGAGTTATCTATTGGTCTTTATCGGAAGTACTATCTTGAAGGGGAGAAGCTAACTATTAAGACGGCTCCTCAGTAAGGTTTTCATCGTACTTCCTTGACTCTTCCTCTACCAGGACGTATAATATTCTATATCAATGAAGAAATCACCTTTTGTCATTGTGCAAAGGGTGATTTTATAACGAAAAAAAGGAGACACAATGGGGTATATCTCTACTATTAAAACGGCGGTTCAGCTCTTCCCTTTCCTGGCATTTTTGCTGACCTTGCCCTACATGATTTTGAATTATCGAAAATATGGTTCGGTCAATAAATTGCGGGTGCTGATTTTCTATTCTTTTATGCTTTACTTGATGACGGTCTATCTGCTGGTGATTTTGCCTCTGCCGGATCCAAGTAAGATTCATACTAGCTACTCGGAAATGGTCAATCTCCATCCCTTTGCTTTTGTGGTGGATTATTTCAAGGAGAGCCCCTTTGATTTAGCGCAGACTGGTACTTGGATTCAAGCCCTTAAGCATCCGACTTTTTATGTGCCCGCCTTTAATGTCCTGATGTTGATTCCTTTTGGGATGTATCTGCGCTATTATTTCAAGTGTGGTTTTAAGAAAACGATCCTTCTGACAGCCTTCTTTAGTCTCTTTTTGGAGCTGACCCAGTTATCAGGTCTCTACTTTAGGTATCCGGGTCCTTACCGCCTAGCAGATGTCGATGATATTATTCAAAATACCACTGGTGGTGGAGTGGGCTATCTTCTTGGTTGGTTTCTAGTTTGGTTACTACCAACACGAGATGAAATTGACGAGCATTCTTTCCGAGTGGGGACGAGAGTATCGGGTCTTCGGATGGGCCTTGCTTTCTTGATCGACTTTATAATGGTAGCTATTCTCTACGCATTGATTGGGCGTTTAGGGACGATTCCTTATGTGGCGGTTCTAGCGGTTTACTTTAGTTTGCTTCCCTTGTGGCGGGGCAAAACCTTGGGAATGGCTTTGCTGAAATTCCGCCTGCATTTTGAAAAGCAAAAATGGCTTCGCACCATCTGGCGGGGGATTCTAGTAGTCGGCTATTTCTATCTGATTCCTCAGGGATTGTTCTATTTGATTTCGTTCTTGAACAGCGATTTGACGGATAATTCCCTCTTAACCCTATCCATGATTTTATTGCTCTTCTTTGCGCTTTTATTGTATTTGATTCTGACTCTTGCCATCGTCTTACTTAATCGTCGCTTTCCGTTTGACCGTTTAGCTGGAGCTGAGTATGAGAGTACGGTGCGCGTGAAGAAAGAGATCTTAAAGGATGAAACTGAATCGTCAAAATAGAGAGAGTGGGACAGAAATCGGTCATTCGTTAGAATTCGATTTCGTCGTCCCGCCTCCGCACAGTTGAGTAAGGCTGTAAAAGCTGATGAAATCAGCGTAGTAGAGCCCACTCAACCACTGCGTCTTGCTCGACAATCCAAAAACAATTAAGAGGCTAGGACTTTTGTCCCAGCCTTTATTTTTTAGATACGCGGAAAATATCTGAACGTTCCCAGTTGAGAAGGGCGATTTTAAGGGGAATGTGCTACAATGGAAGCAAATAGATAGAATGGAGCAGTGAAATGAAAGCAATTATTACAGTCGTTGGAAAAGACCAAAAAGGAATCGTAGCCGGTGTCGCAACGAAAGTGGCAGAATTAGGACTCAATATTGACGATATCTCTCAAACGGTATTGGATGAATACTTTACCATGATGGCGGTCGTATCATCGGATGAGAAAAAGGATTTCACGCAGCTTCGTTCAGAGTTGGAAGAATTCGGTCAGTCTCTTCATGTCAAAATCAATATCCAAAGCGCAGCGATTTTTGATGCCATGCACAATTTGTAAGATAGGGGTTGAGAATTTATGGACATTAGACAGGTAACAGAAACCATTGCCATGATTGAGGAGCAGAATTTTGATGTTCGGACCATCACCATGGGGATTTCGCTTCTAGATTGTATTGATCCAGATATCGATAAGGCAGCAGAAAAAGTCTACAATAAGATTGTGACAAAGGCCAAGGATCTTGTGGCTGTTGGAGATGAGATTGCAGCAGAACTCGGAATCCCGATTGTGAACAAGCGGGTTTCGGTCACTCCGATTTCCATTATCGGAGCAGCAACCAATGCGACAGATTATGTGCCCTTTGCCAAGGCGTTGGATCGTGCAGCTAAAGAGGTCGGAATTAACTTTATCGGTGGCTTCTCAGCCCTGGTTCAAAAAGGCTACCAAAAGGGAGATGAGATCCTCATCAATTCTATTCCTCGAGCTCTTGCAGAGACCGATTTTGTCTGCTCTTCAGTCAATATTGGATCGACCAAGACGGGGATCAATATGACCGCTGTCCGAGATATGGGCCGTATCATTAAAGAAGCTTCCCAAGCAGATCCAATGGGGCCTGGTAAGCTCGTAGTTTTTGCAAATGCAGTAGAAGATAATCCATTTATGGCGGGTGCCTTCCACGGTGTCGGTGAAGCGGATGTTGTCATCAACGTTGGGGTTTCCGGACCTGGTGTCGTCCAACGGGCTATTGAAAAAGTTCCAGGTGCAAGCTTTGATGTCTTGGCTGAAACAGTCAAGAAGACAGCTTTCAAAATCACCCGTGTCGGACAATTAGTGGGTCAAATGGCTAGTGAACGTCTCGGTGTGGAGTTTGGAATTGTGGACTTGTCTCTCGCGCCAACACCGGCTGTTGGGGATTCGGTTGCCCGTGTCCTTGAGGCGATGGGGCTTGAAGTAGTTGGAACCCATGGAACTACAGCAGCGCTCGCTCTGCTCAATGACCAAGTGAAAAAAGGCGGCATCATGGCTTGTAACCAAGTTGGTGGGCTGTCAGGTGCCTTCATTCCAGTCTCAGAAGATGAAGGGATGATTGCAGCGGTTCAATCAGGTCATATCAACCTGGAAAAATTGGAAGCCATGACAGCTATCTGCTCCGTCGGTCTGGATATGATTGCCATCCCAGCTGATACTCCAGATACGACCATTGCGGCCATGATCGCAGATGAAGCAGCTATCGGAGTGATCAACCAAAAGACAACAGCGGTTCGTATCATTCCTTATGGTAAGGAAGGCGATATGTTAGAGCTTGGAGGACTTCTTGGCTCTGCTCCAGTGATGAAGGTCAACAAGGCTTCGTCAGCTGATTTCATTGCCCGTGGTGGTCAAATTCCAGCTCCGGTTCATAGCTTTAAAAACTAAGAGAAATCTAGTATAATAGTAGAAAATAGAAAAGTCTGTGATGATGAAACTCCAGACTTTTTTCTTGCAAAAGGAGACAAGATGGCTAAAACAAGATTATTTGTGATTCGTCATGGGAGAACCATGTTTAATACCATTGGCCGTGCTCAAGGCTGGTCCGATACACCCTTGACAGCAGAAGGAGAAAAAGGCATTGAGGCTCTGGGGATCGGCTTGCATGAGTCTGGTTTGGACTTTACTCGAGCCTATTCCAGTGATTCAGGTCGTGCCATTCAGACCATGGGGATCATACTTGATCAATTGGGGTTAAAAGAAAAAATTCCTTATCGCTTTGACAAGCGGATTCGCGAGTGGTGTTTCGGAAGCTTTGATGGAGCCTACGGTGGTGAGCTCTTTCACGGTGTCGTGCCGCGCGTGCTGGATGTAGAAGATTATAAGACCTTGACCTTGGAAGACTTGGCCAATGGCATCTGCCAAGTGGACACAGCGAATTGGGCTGAACCTTGGGAAGTTTTGAAAGGCCGAATCTTAGAAGGTTTTGAAGCTATTGCCAAAGAAGTAGAAGAAAATGGAGGAGGCAATGCCTTGGTGGTCAGCCATAGTTGGACCATTCAGACATTGGTCTGCCTAATTGAAGGAAAACCAAATCTCAATCTGCCTCTTTCAAATGGTAGTGTTACCCTTGTAGAATATGAAGATGGCGCATTGACGGTTAAGGTGTTTGGAGATAGCAGTTACCGTGAAGTCGGTGAAAGCTTGCAAGAATCCTAGTCCGTCGTAAAAGGCTGACCTTTTGGTCATAGCCTTTTCTTTCTCTCAAAACTTGTAAGAGCTTTCCTACTTTCTTTTTACAAAAAATGATATAATGAAAGAGATACATACGGAGGTAATACAATGACAAAAACCAGATTATATATTGCTCGTCATGGAAAAACCATGTTTAATACTATTGGGCGAGCACAGGGCTGGTCAGACACTCCGCTGACAGAAGCAGGAGAGCGTGGGATTCGAGAATTAGGGCTTGGCCTTAAGAAAGCAGGTCTTTCTTTTAAAGAGGCTGTTTCGAGTGATTCTGGTCGAACTATTCAAACCATGGGAATTGTTCTTCAAGAGCTTGGTTTGACAGGTCGGATTCCTTATCGCTATGATAAACGCATTCGTGAGTGGTGTTTTGGTAGCTTCGACGGTGCCTATGATGGCGAGCTCTTTATGGGGGTTTTACCCCGTGTCTTTAAGGTCGATGATTTCCATCGGTTGAGTTTAATGGAGTTGGCAGAAGGGATCGTTGAAGTGGATACCACGGGTTGGGCTGAATCCTGGAGCGCCTTGAGTGGCCGAATCTTAGAAGGATTTGAAGCTATTGCAAAAGAGGTAGAAGCAGCTGGCGGTGGGAATGCGATTGTTGTCAGCCACGGCATGACCATTACGACCTTGATTTATCTCATCGATCC
This sequence comes from Streptococcus sp. 20925_1_77, assembly GCF_041432125.1. Taxonomy (NCBI): domain Bacteria; kingdom Bacillati; phylum Bacillota; class Bacilli; order Lactobacillales; family Streptococcaceae; genus Streptococcus; species Streptococcus sp. 20925_1_77. The sequence continues at coordinate 15,827 of NZ_JAPVZB010000011.1, read as the reverse complement.
GAAAGCTGTCGAAGAATTGGTCTTGGACAATGGAAGTGTAACGGTTTTGGCCTATGAGGATGGCGCCTTTCATATTGAAAAGATTGGAGATCTGTCCTATCGTAAGGTTGGAGCAAAACTCTTAGAGGATGGCCATGACAAATAAGTATAGACGCGCAAGAAAAAAACGTAAGAAACGGTGGCCCTACCTATTGAGTTTCTTTCTTCTTGTGATCCTTGGATCAGGAATTGGTGCTTACTTGGCTAAACCAAGCTTGTTTTCAGGGCTTCAGTTTTGGAAGGCAAAAAAAACAGCTGTAACGACTCCCTCTTCTTCTAAGAAAAAGAAAGAAAAATCAGATTTACCAGCTGTTTCGACAAAAGACTGGCAGTTGATCTTGGTCAATCGTGACAATGTGAAGCCAGAGTTGAACCCACAATTGACAGATGTAGATGCTATCAAAGTGGATAGTCGGATTGTAGAGCCAACTCGTCAATTTCTAGAGGCGGCTCGAAAAATTGCCCCAGAAGAAACCTTGATATCGGGTTATCGAAGCGTGGCGGAACAAACAGAGCTCTATAATGAGCGTGTTGCGCAATTAGAGGCCAGTGGTCTTTCACACGAAGAAGCTGAAAAGCAGGTGCAGACCCAGGTACAGGTCCCTGGTGCTAGTGAACACCAGACGGGGCTTGCGATCGATATGAGTGTCGAAGCTGGTCAAAGTGATGAGTTGGGCTTGCAGCTAGCTGCCATCGCACCGCAATATGGCTTTGTCCTTCGTTACCCAGATGGGAAGAGCAACATCACAGGTGTGAATTTTGAGAATTGGCATTTCCGTTATGTTGGCGTAGAAAACGCCCAGTATATGGCCAAACATCAGCTAGTATTGGAAGAATATATTCAACTATTGAAAAAGGCTGGAAAATAGGAGGAGATTCACTTTTTCTAGGTCTTCAGAATGATTTTTAGCACTCTTGAAAAAAGAGTGCTAATTTTTTGGATTTTTTTCTTGACTTTCCTTTGGATGGGTGTATAATAGAATCATGGTTTAGCACTTAAGTGTTTAGAGTGCTAAATACGAAAGAGAGGTGAGGTCATGGTTACAGAGCGTCAAAATGAGATTCTAAATCTTGTCGTCGATATCTTTACCAAGACCCACGAACCAGTTGGTTCAAAAGCACTGCAAGATGTCATTCAATCCAGTAGTGCTACTATCCGAAACGACATGGCTGCCCTCGAAAAACAAGGCTTACTAGAAAAGGCCCACACTTCGAGTGGCCGAATGCCTAGCCGGGCTGGTTTTCAATATTTTGTTCAGAACTCGCTTGATCTAGAGTTGATTGATGAACAAGATGTCTACCAGGTGGTGAAAGCCTTTGATTTCGAAGCCTTTAAGTTAGACGATATCTTGGATGCTACGGCTAAGTTATTGGCCCAGATGACGGGCTACACCGCAGTCATTCAGGATGTTGAGCCGACGCGGCAGCGCTTGACTGGTTTTGAGATTGTTCCCTTATCCAACCACGATGCTTTAGCGGTTCTGACCTTGGATGAATCAAAGCCTGTCACTGTACAATTTGCTATTCCAAAGAATTTCTTAACCAGTGACTTGGAAATCTTCCATCAGCTGGTTCAAGAACGCTTCATTGGAAATACGGTCTTGGATATCCACTACCGCTTGCGGACGGAGATTCCACAGATTGTACAGCGCTATTTCAAGACGACAGACAATGTCTTGGATCTATTCGATTACGTCTTCTCGCAACTGTTTCAAGAACTGGTCTTTGTAGAAGGAAAGGTTTCATCTTTGAGTTATGCCGATCTTCAGACCTATCAGTTTTTAGATAATCCCCAACACGTAGCCTTGGAGTTACGAGGGGGAATGCCAGAAGACCAAATGACCCAGATCCTGGTTGCAGAATCTCAAGAGAAGGCTTTGAAAAATGTGACGGTGATTAGTCACAAGTTCCTAGTGCCTTATCGTGGGATGGCCCTCATGCATGTGATCGGTCCCGTAGAGATGGATTACAGGCGTGTGATTAGCCTGGTCAATGTCATCGGCCGAGTGCTGGTCATGAAGTTAACGGATTACTACCGTTACCTCAACAGCAACCATTATGAAGTAAATTAAGACCAAATGAAAGGGGTGTATGCCTTGACAGAAGATATCAAAAAAGAAGGCGTGAAAGAAGAGGATGTTGCCGAGACAACTGAAGAAGTTGTTAAGGAAAGCAATCAACCTTCTGAGTTAGAAGAAGCACAAGCGCGTGCTGAGGAATTTGAAAATAAATACCTTCGTGCTCATGCAGAGATGCAAAATATTCAGCGCCGTGCCAATGAAGAACGTCAACAATTACAAAAATACCGTAGCCAAGATTTGGCAAAAGCGATCTTACCATCACTTGACAACCTCGAACGTGCCCTTGCCGTCGAAGGGTTGACAGATGATGTGAAGAAGGGCTTGGAAATGGTCCAAGAAAGTTTGGTACATGCCTTAAAAGAAGAAGGTATCGAAGAAATTCCAGCAGATGGAGCCTTTGACCATAACTACCACATGGCCATCCAAACCTTACCTGCAGATGACGAGCATCCAGCAGACACCATCGCACAAGTCTTCCAAAAAGGCTACAAACTCCATGACCGCATCCTACGCCCAGCCATGGTAGTAGTGTTCAACTAGGCGAGAAAACTTAAAAACCTTGTCCGAAACGACACTAAACTATGAAAGAAAGATAAACAATGGTTCAGCTTCACCAATAGTAAGAAGCGAAGCGAACCAAAGGAGATACTCTTCGCCGTGGCGCTATCTTCGCAAACTTTGAGACCTTAGGCTCAAAGTTTAGTCAAAGAGATTGACGAAGTCAAGCTCTGACGGCGTCGCCACTTAAGAAGAGTATCAAAAAGAAAAAAGAAGAAAAAATCAACAAGGAGAAAAACACATGTCTAAAATTATCGGTATTGACTTAGGTACAACAAACTCAGCAGTGGCAGTTCTTGAAGGAACTGAATCAAAAATCATCGCAAACCCAGAAGGAAACCGCACGACTCCATCTGTAGTTTCATTCAAAAATGGTGAAATCATCGTTGGTGACGCTGCAAAACGTCAAGCAGTCACAAATCCAGATACAGTCATCTCTATCAAATCTAAGATGGGTACTTCTGAAAAAGTTTCTGCTAACGGTAAAGAATACACACCACAAGAAATCTCAGCTATGATTCTTCAATACTTGAAAGGTTACGCTGAAGATTACCTTGGTGAAAAAGTAACCAAAGCTGTTATCACAGTTCCTGCTTACTTCAATGACGCACAACGTCAAGCAACTAAAGACGCTGGTAAAATCGCTGGTCTTGAAGTAGAACGTATCGTCAACGAACCAACAGCAGCAGCCCTTGCTTATGGTTTGGATAAGACTGATAAAGAAGAAAAAATCTTGGTATTCGACCTTGGTGGTGGTACATTCGACGTATCTATCCTTGAATTGGGTGATGGTGTCTTTGATGTATTGGCAACTGCAGGGGATAATAAACTCGGTGGTGACGACTTTGACCAAAAAATCATCGACTACATGGTTGAAGAATTCAAGAAAGAAAATGGTATCGACTTGTCAACAGACAAGATGGCTCTTCAACGTTTGAAAGACGCAGCTGAAAAAGCGAAGAAAGACCTTTCTGGTGTCACTTCAACTCAAATCAGCTTGCCATTCATCACTGCAGGAGCTGCTGGACCTCTTCACTTGGAAATGACCTTGACTCGTGCCAAATTCGACGATTTGACTCGTGAACTCGTAGATCGTACAAAAACTCCAGTTCGTCAAGCCCTTTCAGATGCTGGCTTGAGTTTGTCAGAAATTGATGAAGTCATCCTTGTTGGTGGTTCAACTCGTATCCCAGCTGTTGTAGAAGCTGTTAAGGCTGAAACTGGTAAAGAACCAAACAAATCAGTGAACCCTGATGAAGTGGTTGCTATGGGTGCTGCTATCCAAGGTGGTGTCATCACAGGTGATGTGAAAGACGTTGTCCTTCTTGACGTAACACCATTGTCACTTGGTATTGAAACAATGGGTGGAGTATTTACAAAACTCATCGACCGCAACACTACGATTCCAACATCTAAATCACAAGTCTTCTCAACTGCAGCAGATAACCAACCAGCCGTTGATATCCATGTTCTTCAAGGTGAACGCCCAATGGCAGCAGATAACAAGACTCTTGGACGTTTCCAATTGACTGATATCCCAGCTGCACCTCGTGGTATCCCACAAATCGAAGTAACATTCGACATCGATAAGAACGGTATCGTATCTGTTAAAGCGAAAGACCTTGGAACTCAAAAAGAACAAACAATCGTTATCCAATCAAACTCAGGTTTGACAGATGAAGAAATTGAAAAAATGATGAAAGATGCGGAAGCTAACGCTGAAGCAGATAAGAAACGTAAAGAAGAAGTTGACCTTCGTAACGAAGTAGACCAAGCCATCTTTGCGACTGAAAAGACAATCAAGGAAACTGAAGGCAAAGGCTTTGATGCTGAACGCGATGTTGCTCAAGCAGGATTGGATGATCTTAAGAAAGCTCAAGAATCAGGTAACCTTGAAGAAATGAAGGCTAAATTGGAAGCTCTTAACGAAAAAGCTCAAGCATTGGCTGTGAAACTCTACGAACAAGCTGCAGCAGCGCAACAAGCTCAAGCAGGAGCTGAAGGCGCACAAACAACAGGAAACGCAGGCGGCGATGACGTCGTAGACGGAGAGTTTACTGAAAAGTAAGATGACATTAGATTTTACAAATAGAAACCATGTTGATCTATATAATCAACTTTGCAAAGAAGCAAGACAAGATCCAGAAAGTACCAAGAGTCAAATAAGGGAATATTTCACAATTGATCGTGTAGATGAATTAGAATTATACAAGGAAAAAATTCATGTAGCTAGGTTACGCTCGGAACAAATGGATTCATCATTAAATAATATTTTGTCTTCCGTTTTCACACCGACGGTTGCAGCAACATTAACACTTGCTATTTCAATTCCATTTAAACTATCAGAAAAAGATCCTAGAGTTATTAATTTACCTCTGTATATATCGAGTGCTATTGTAATCTTGTATTTGCTCCGATTGGTATGGATTCGTCGTTTAAGTTCAAAATCTGAAAAGGAATGGACAAACATGAATAGAGTTCTATACTTTTTAGAAAATTATAAACCGTAATAAAATAAAGAAATCCAGAGGTTGCAACCCAGCCTCTGTTTTTCGGTAAAATAGAGGATGCTGCGTATGAAAAAAGTACTTTGTATCATTTATCCTAATTTTTCTCTTTACGAGATAACTGCTTTAACGAGTACTTTAGCTCTGTCTTTTGATAGTACGATTGATTATGCCGCTTCAGATCATTCGATGGTGGTTTCTGAGGATGGCTTGCCCTGTCAACCGACGAAAACACTAGATCAAATCCGTATAGGAGAGTATTCTTGCGTGATTTTGCCAGGAATGGTCAACATAGGACCTGCCCTACAGGATGAAAAATTGATTTCGTTTTTGAGAGATCTTGGTGAGCGAGATATCTTAATTGCAGCCATTTCTTCAGCCCCCCTTTTATTGGCCAAAGCAGGTCTGTTGAAGGACACGAAATTTACAGGTGGCATTTGGCAAAACTTCTTTGACTATTTTGAATTTCTTCCACGTGAAAATTTCCAACCGAAAGTCCTTGTGCAAGATAAACAAATCATTACGGCTATAGGATTTGCCCATCAAGAGTTTGCAAGGAGACTGATTCTTAGTCTAGGGCTGGCAGAAAATACGGACAACTATTTTAAAGAACAGAACGAGTACGCTGAAGAGGATTTGTTATTTACTCTATCAGACCAAGAGTTTGATCAAGTGAAGCAGAGTATAGAAAACAACCTCTAAAGATGTGCATGAAAATTATAGAAAGGAACAAAAAGTGTTCTCAACTGAACACGGGCTACGGACGGTGCCAAAAAGATAGTTTTTTCTAGGACGCAAGCGTCCGTCGTCAAAACTTCTATTTTGGCTGTGTCCGTTTGACGCCCTTTGTATCTTGAATTATGAACAATACTGAATTTTATGACCGTTTGGGCGTTTCTAAAAATGCATCTCAAGACGAGATCAAGAAAGCCTATCGGAAATTATCTAAAAAATATCACCCAGATATCAACAAGGAGCCTGGTGCTGAGGAAAAGTACAAGGAAGTTCAAGAAGCTTATGAGACTTTGAGTGATGAGCAAAAACGGGCTGCATATGACCAATATGGTGCTGCGGGGGCTAATGGTGGCTTCGGTGGCGGAGCAGGTGGATTTGGTGGCTTTGATGGTGCTGGATTTGGTGGCTTTGAAGACATCTTCTCTAGCTTCTTTGGAGGCGGTGCAAGTCGTAATCCAAATGCGCCTCGTCAAGGGGATGACCTCCAATACCGAGTTAATCTCAAGTTTGAAGAAGCGATTTTTGGTGCTGAAAAAGAAGTTAAGTACCATCGTGAAGCAAGCTGTCATACCTGTCACGGTTCAGGAGCTAAGCCAGGGACTAGTCCGGTAACCTGTGGACGCTGTCATGGTTCCGGGGTTATCAATGTAGATACGCAAACCCCTCTTGGAATGATGCGCCGTCAAGTGACCTGTGATGTCTGTCATGGCCGTGGTCAAGAAATCAAAGATCCATGTACGACTTGTCGTGGAACAGGTCATGAAAAACAAGCCCATAGCGTGAACGTCAAGATTCCTGCAGGAGTTGAAACAGGTCAACAAATCCGCTTAGCGGGTCAAGGAGAAGCAGGCTTTAATGGTGGACCTTATGGTGACTTGTATGTCGTTGTCAGTGTAGAGCCGAGCGATCGCTTCGAACGAGATGGCTCAACCATCTACTACAAGTTAGACTTGAACTTTGTCCAAGCAGCTCTTGGAGATACGGTCCATGTGCCAACTGTTCACGGAGATGTCGATTTGGTGATTCCTGAAGGAACCCAAACCGGTAAAAAATTCCGTCTTCGCGGAAAAGGTGCTCCAAGCTTACGTGGTGGTGCCATGGGAGATCAATATGTGTCTGTCAATGTTGTCACCCCAACTGGTTTAAATGACAAGCAAAAAGAAGCCCTTCAAGCCTTTGCGGAAGCAAGTGATTTGAAGGTCAACCCAAAGAAAAAAGGCTTCTTTGATAAGGTCAAAGATGCTTTAGATGACTTATAAGAATAAACGAGTTTCCTTTTGACTAAGGAGCTCGTTTTGTTTTGGACGGTCTTCAAGAACCTTCTTTTTTGCTTGCAAAACTGTACCCGGACAGTTTTCTTTTTTCACTCTTGTATCCCCTTTTATATCCTGCTAAAATAAAACCATGACACGATACAAAGCAACTATTTCTTATGATGGAACGCTATTTGCAGGTTTCCAACGCCAACCGCATGCCCGCAGTGTACAAGAAGAAATCGAGAAGACCTTGACGCGTCTCAATCAAGGAAGCTCTGTCACCGTTCATGGAGCGGGTCGAACCGATTCAGGTGTCCATGCTCTTGGGCAGGTGATTCATTTTGATCTCCCCCAAGAGCGGGATGAGGAGAAGCTCCGCTTTGCTCTGGATACCCAGACCCCAGAGGATATTGATTTCATTCGGGTGGAGCAAGTAGCAGATGACTTTCACTCACGCTACCAGAAGCACAGCAAAACCTATGAATTCATCGTGGATTATGGTCGTCCTAAGAACCCCATGATGCGCCACTATGCCACCCACTATCCCTACCCCTTGGATGTGGAAAAGATGCAAGTAGCCATCCAAAAGTTGGAGGGAACCCATGATTTCACCGGTTTCACCGCTTCAGGAACCAGTGTGGAAGACAAGGTTCGTACGATTACAGAGGCTCGCTTGGTCGAGGATAGGGCAAATCATCGCCTGCTCTTTACCTTTTCGGGCAATGGCTTTCTCTACAAGCAAATCCGCAATATGGTGGGAACTTTGTTGAAGATTGGAAATGATCGGATGCCGATCGAGCAGATCGATCTGATTTTGGAAAAGAAGGACCGCAATCTAGCAGGTCCAACAGCAGCGCCAAATGGCTTATATTTAAAGGAGATACGTTATGAGTAATGAATTGATTCTCGCAATTTCAGGAAATGATATTTTTAGTGGGGGAGGTCTTCACGCAGACCTGGCAACCTATACGACCAACAAACAGCATGGCTTTGTAGCAGTGACTTGTTTGACAGCTATGACTGAGCACGGTTTTGAAGTGATTCCGGTGGATCCGACGACCTTTGCTCAACAGCTCAACTCCCTAAAAGATGTCCCTTTTTCTGCTATTAAACTCGGTCTTTTGCCAAATGTTGAAGTGGCAGACTTAGCCTTGGACTATGTCAAAGCTCATGCAGATATCCCAGTAGTGCTCGATCCTGTCTTGGTCTGCAAGGAAAGCCATGATGTGGAAGTGTCAGCCCTTCGAGATGAATTGATCAAGTTCTTCCCTTATGTGACCATCATTACACCAAATTTACCAGAGGCTGAGATCTTGACCCAAAGCAAGATTCAATCGCTCGATGATATGAAGGAGGCTGCTCGTAAGCTCCATGAATTGGGAGCAGCGAATGTCGTGGTCAAAGGGGGCAATCGTCTCAATAAAGAAAAGGCCATCGATGTCTTTTATGACGGACAAGATTTTACAATCTTTGAAGAGCCAGTCCTAGAAAAGAACAATACAGGGGCTGGTTGTACCTTTGCGTCTAGCATTTCCAGCCAGTTGGTAAAAGGGAAATCACCGCTTGAAGCTGTTAAAGCCTCTAAAGACTTTGTCTTCCAAGCGATTCAACATTCAGACCAGTATGGAGTAGTACAATATGACATCTAATCGAACTCAACTCATTGCCCGCCTTTCCATTTTGACAGCCTTGACAGTTGTACTTGGCTACTATACCAAACTCCCAACTCCCACAGGGATTGTCACCCTGTTAGATCTTGGAGTGTATTTTACAGCCTTTTATTTTGGACGCAAGGAAGGTGCGATTGTAGGTGGTGTCGGAGCCTTCCTACTCGATCTGATTTCAGGCTATCCTCAGTGGATGTTCTTTAGCCTCCTCTTTCACGGGGGCCAAGGCTATTTCGCTGGCTTCAAGGGAAAAGCCCGTTACCTAGGCTTGCTTCTTGCGACAGTCGTCATGGTAGGCGGTTACGCACTAGCTTCTGCCCTCCTTTTAGGCAATGGATGGGGAGCTGCTATCTCGGACATTCCAAATAACCTTGCTCAGAATTTTGTCGGAATGGCTTTAGGCTATGTGGTCTATTATGCCTTCCAAAAGAAAGGAAACTAATTCATGGATTTGGAGCAACTGAAGAAGGATACAAAAGAAATCCTGGTAGATGTTTTGGCAAAAAGCCGTCTCCATCAGGGACAGATTCTAGTTCTCGGGATGTCTTCAAGTGAAGTTGCAGGAGGGCAAATTGGAAAGGCCTCGAACATCGACATTGCTGAAGCTATTGTCCAGACCTTATTAGATGAGTTGAATCCAAGAGGGATTTATCTAGCGGTACAAGGATGTGAGCACCTCAATCGCGCCTTGGTGGTCGAGCGGGAATTAGCAGACAAGAAGGAGCTAGAAATCGTCAATGTCCTTCCTAGTCTCCATGCAGGGGGAGCTGGACAACTCGCTGCTTTTAAGTATTTCAAGGATCCTGTCGAAGTGGAATTTATCACAGCCCAAGCGGGCTTAGACATCGGAGATACCTCAGTGGGGATGCACGTCAAGCACGTACAAGTTCCGATTCGCCCTGTTATACGTGAACTAGGGGAAGCCCATGTCACAGCCCTCGCTAGTCGGCCAAAATTGATCGGTGGTGCCCGTGCTCTCTACCTAGATGATCCTATCCGAAAATCATAAATAGAACTAGCTTTTAAGGGCTAGTTTTTTTGGATGAAAAGAGAGGCAAAAACGTTTTAAAACTTGCAATTTCAAAGTTTTGTGGTAAAATTATAAGGAATGACTATATTATTTTAAGGAGAGACAGAATGTCTGTATCATTTGAAAACAAAGAAACTAACCACGGTGTATTGACTTTCACCATCAGTCAAGAGCAAATCAAACCTGCTTTGGACCGTGTGTTTGAGTCTGTTAAGAAAACCTTGAACGTACCTGGATTCCGTAAAGGTCATATTCCACGTCCAATCTTCAACCAACGTTTTGGTGAAGAAGCTCTTTACCAAGATGCTTTGAACGATCTTCTTCCAGCAGCATACGAAGCAGCTGTTAAAGAAGCTGGAATCGAAGTTGTAGCACAACCAACTTTCGATGTTGTATCTATGGAAAAAGGTCAAGACTGGACATTGACAGCAGCTGTTGTAACAAAACCTGAAGTAAAATTGGGTGCTTACAAAGACCTTGAAGTATCAGTAGAAGTTTCTAAAGAAGTAACAGACGCTGATGTGGATGCTCGTATCGAACGCGAACGCAACAATTTGGCTGAATTGGTTGTTAAAGAAGGTGCTGCAGCAGAAGGCGACACAGTTGTAATCGACTTCGTAGGTTCTATCGATGGTGTTGAATTCGACGGTGGTAAAGGTGACAACTTCTCACTTGGACTTGGTTCAGGTCAATTCATCCCAGGTTTCGAAGACCAATTGGTTGGACACTCTGCTGGTGAAACAGTTGACGTGATCGTAACATTCCCAGAAGACTACCAAGCAGCTGACCTTGCAGGTAAAGAAGCGAAATTCGTGACAACTATCCACGAAGTGAAAGCAAAAGAAGTACCAGCTCTTGACGATGAATTGGCAAAAGACATCGATGAAGAAGTTGAAACTCTTGCTGAATTGAAAGAAAAATACCGCAAAGAATTGGCAGAAGCAAAAGAAGAAGCATACAACGATGCAGTAGAAGCAGCAGCGATCGATCTTGCCGTTGAAAATGCTGAAATCGTTGAACTTCCAGAAGAAATGATCCACGAAGAAGTACACCGTTCAATCAACGAATTCCTTGGAAATATGCAACGTCAAGGGATCTCACCTGAAATGTACTTCCAAATTACTGGAACAACTCAAGATGATCTTCACAAACAATATGAAGCAGAAGCTGAAAGCCGCACGAAGACAAACCTCGTAGTTGAAGCAGTAGCCAAAGCAGAAGGTTTTGAAGCAACTGAAGAAGAAATTAATGCTGAAATCGAACAATTGGCAGCAGATTACAACATGCCAGTTGAACAAGTTCGCAACCTTCTTTCACCAGAAATGTTGAAACATGACATCACAGTGAAGAAAGCCGTGAACGTAATCACAAGCACAGCAAAAGTAAAATAATTGAGATTAAAAAGGCTGGACAACAACTGTTCAGCCTTTGATGTTGGATAGAAATAACTGTATGACGCAGTGGTTGATTGGCATCTTTGTTCGCCTTTAAGCTCCAAAGATGACCTAATCAACTGTGCGGGGGTGGGAAAACGAACTCTTTTTAACTAGTCGGAGTTCTTTCCCACTCCCTTTTCTGATTTCATGGAGAATCCTGGAATTTTCCTTTGACGAAAGGGGAAATTTATCGTACAATAGAGTGTAACGATAAAATGCGTGATAGATTTAGTGACGAGAAGTTTTCAATCTATCATCGAGGATAGGATGAGGTTTAAGACCGGATCCTTCTCCATTTAGGAAATGAAACATAAGGAGATTTACCCTTGGAATTAGAAGTATTTGCTGGACAAGAAAAAAGTGAACTTTCTATGATTGAAGTGGCGCGTGCGATTTTGGAATTACGCGGACGTGACCATGAAATGTACTTTAGCGATCTTGTAAATGAAATTCAAAATTACCTTGAAAAATCAAACAGCGAGATCCGTGAAGCTCTTCCATTGTTCTACACAGAATTGAATGTCGATGGAAGCTTTATCCCACTTGGAGATAACAAATGGGGTCTTCGTTCATGGTATGCCATCGATGAAGTTGACGAGGAAATCATCGCTCTTGAAGAAACAGACGAAGATGAAACTCCTAAGAAACGCAAGAAAAAACGTGTCAATGCCTTCATGGATGGAGACGAAGATGCGATCGACTACAACGACGACGATCCAGAAGACGAAGAAGTTTACGAAGCAGATCCAGCTCTTTCATATGATGAAGAGAATCCAGATGATGAAAAGAGTGAAGTCGAAGCTTACGATGCTGAAATCAATGAAATCGTACCAGATGATTTGGGTGAAGAAGTTGAATTGAGCGAAGAAGACGACGAAGAAGAGGATTCTGAAGACGAGGAAGAAGAATAAATCATATGAAACAAGGAAATTGTTCCTTGTTTTTTTATTGAAGACGAAGTTTTCCCAGAAACTTTCCTTAGGTGAGTACGGACGTCAGCGAACTTCTATGAAGTTCCATGACTAATTATTGAGCCTTAAGTCTCAATAATTCCGAGTGCCTGAAGCTATGAAGTTTCAGGCACTTTTCTCACGGCGAAAAGTTTCAGAATATCCTTTGATTTTTCAAAAGTAGAGGATGGTTTGCAAGTAATTTATTGACTTATATGTCAATAAAAATAGTTTATCTATCTTCTGAAAAAAAACCAATTGTTCCTTGTTTCTTTTTGTTTGCATTGAAAAAAGTGACGAAATGGAGTATAATAAACGTGTAAGGATTCCCAAATAGGAGGTATTCAGATGGACTTTCATTTAGATCAAAGTTTAGTAGCTCTTGGTATTGATACGGTTGTGGTCGGAATTGCTAGAAATGTGGATTCCCAAGCAGTCTTGCCCCCTTCTTTTCTTGAAAAGAAGAAAGCAGTTGAACAATGGGCGCTCCAGTGTCAGACAGAAGAAGTAGCGGCATCCCCTGTCGTCAAAGGCTATACAGACCTCTTGCAAAAAGTAGGGCGTAGCATCAAGAAAAATCCGCCAACAGTCCTAGCTCTTATCCGAAACATCCAGCATCGAGGAGCTCTTCCTCAGATCAATAGCATCATCGATATCTATAATGTCGAATCTCTGAAGTCTTTTCTCGCGATCGGAGGACATGATCTGGATAAGATTGAAGGTCCGATTGAATTTACAGTGAGTCAAAGAGAAGATCTCTTTCTCCCGATCCTTTCTAGCGAAAAGCATGTAGCACCGACAGATCCCGTCTATAGAGATCAAAAAGGAGTTCTGGCTTGGTTGGATGTACGCGATAGTGACCATTACAAATTTGAGGAGACTACGCAAAACGCCCTCTTTGTCATCCAAGGAAATACCGAGACGTCAGTCGAGATGCGTTTAGAAGCACTGGAGCGAATCCATAAGGACCTTGCTCTTTGCATGCCTCAGCTTCAATTTGAGAAATTTCTCGTCACACAAAATGGAGTGGAAAAGGTCGTGTAAACAGCGAAAGTCATTTTCATGAAATTTTCAATTTGACAAAGTAGACCATTTGCGGTAAGATATTGTTCGGGCACCTCATTTTGATGTCGGAGCTCCCTAGCGATTAGGGGGCTATTTTTGTTTTTTCTGCAAAGGGGAATGGCCTCTACAACATTAGAAGAAGAGGAAAGCACATGTCAACAAAATATATTTTTGTCACGGGTGGTGTCGTATCATCCATCGGAAAAGGGATTGTCGCAGCAAGTCTTGGTCGCTTGCTTAAAAATCGTGGATTGAAAGTGACGATCCAAAAATTTGACCCTTATATCAATATCGACCCAGGGACGATGAGTCCTTACCAACACGGGGAAGTATTTGTCACAGACGATGGTGCAGAGACAGACTTGGACCTTGGTCACTATGAACGCTTCATTGATATCAATCTGAATAAGTACTCAAATGTGACGACAGGAAAAATCTACAGTGAGGTCCTTCGTAAGGAACGTCGTGGAGAATACTTGGGAGCAACTGTACAGGTCATTCCTCATATCACAGATGCCTTGAAAGAGAAAATCAAACGAGCAGCAACGACGACGGATTCAGATGTCATCATCACAGAAGTCGGGGGAACCGTTGGAGACATTGAGTCCCTTCCATTCCTTGAAGCTCTTCGTCAAATGAAGGCAGATGTTGGGGCTGAAAATGTTATGTACATCCACACCACCCTTCTTCCTTACTTGAAGGCTGCGGGAGAAATGAAAACCAAGCCGACCCAACACTCTGTGAAAGAATTGCGTGGTCTTGGGATTCAACCAAATATGTTGGTCATCCGTACAGAAAAACCAGCTGGTCAAGGAATTAAGAACAAGTTGGCTCAATTCTGTGATGTCGCACCAGAAGCTGTCATTGAGTCACTTGATGTGGAACATTTGTACCAAATCCCATTGAACTTGCAAGCACAAAATATGGACCAAATCGTTTGTGACCATTTGAAATTGAATGTTCCTGCAGCAGATATGACAGAATGGTCTGCGATGGTCGATAAGGTCATGAACCTCAAGAAGCAAGTCAAGATTTCCTTAGTTGGAAAATACGTGGAATTACAAGATGCCTACATTTCTGTCGTTGAGGCATTGAAGCACTCAGGTTATGCCAATGATGCTGAAGTCAAGATTAATTGGGTCAATGCCAATGATGTGACAGCCGAAAATGTGGCAGAACTCCTTGGAGATGCTGATGGAATCATCGTCCCAGGTGGTTTTGGTCAACGGGGAACAGAAGGAAAAATTCAAGCCATCAAGTATGCGCGTGAACAGGACGTCCCAATGTTGGGTGTCTGCTTGGGGATGCAGTTAACCTGTATCGAATTTGCCCGTCACGTTTTAGGCTTGGAAGGGGCTAATTCATCCGAATTGGATCCAGAAACCAAGTATCCGATTATCGATATCATGCGAGACCAGATCGATGTGGAAGATATGGGAGGAACGCTCCGTCTCGGTCTTTACCCTTCTAAACTCAAACGAGGATCAAAAGCAGCTGCAGCCTATGACAATCAAGAAGTGGTACAACGTCGCCACCGTCACCGTTATGAGTTTAACAATGCTTTCCGTGAACAGTTCGAAGAAGCAGGTTTTGTCTTCTCAGGCGTTTCACCAGACAACCGTTTGGTCGAAATCGTTGAAATCCCAGAAAACAAATTCTTTGTCGCTTGCCAATACCACCCAGAATTGTCAAGCCGTCCAAACCGCCCAGAAGGACTTTACACAGCCTTTATCACAGCAGCAGTTGAAAATCACGATAGCAAATAAAAATCAAGGGATCAGGTCGAGAAACCTGATCCCTTTTTGTGAAAAAATGACAAACCCTGAAAAAAGTTTGAAAAAAATCTTGACAAAAAAGTTGTTGATTGATATACTAGTAAAGTACTCAATCGCGGGGATGGCGGAATTGGCAGACGCGCAGGACTAAGGATCCTGTGACCGCTTTAGGTCGTGAGGGTTCAAGTCCCTCTCTCCGCATCGGATGAAGATAGCTTCGGCTGTCTTTTTTTGTTTCTCGAAACCTTTGTGGTAGAATAGATGTGAGATGAGGTGAGAATATGAAGAAGTATCTTGTTTTGGTCGATGGCCTCTTTGCACTATTGGGAAGTGCCATTAATTTTTTCGGTCCTATTATGATTTTAGCTATGGCGATAGGCGCATACAAGGATACTTTTAGATATTTTATCGCCTTAAACATATGGAATGTCCTCGTTTTTCTAGCAGCGATTGCTTCTAAGTATTTGCTCAGAAAAGAGAAAAGGATTAAAAAGTGGATTCCCAATCTTTTCTTGATGGCAGGCTTTATTCTACTTGTTGCGATATTTCTTGCTGTACCTGACACCTTTCCTTTTCTTTTTAGATTGGTAAACGGGCTTCTTGGAAAAATGTTCACCGACAGTCAATTATTTGCTGCTTATTTCTATTCTCAATGGGTTGTAGCAGTACTCCTTGTGATTTGCGGGATTGCCTTTCTCCTTTCACTAAAAAATTTTAAAGAAGAGAAT
>NZ_JAPVZB010000010.1:0-75152 GCF_041432125.1 Streptococcus sp. 20925_1_77 | reverse complement strand
TCAGCGTCAACGTATGAATCGGTATCGACTTCTGAATCAGCATCAACGTCTGGATCGGTATCGACTTCAGAATCGGTTTCAACATCAGAATCAGTTTCAACGTCAGAGTCAGCATCAACGTCTGAATCAGTATCGACTTCTGAATCAGCATCTACCTCAGAATCAGTATCGGCTTCTGAATCAGTGTCGACATCCGTGTCGGTTTCTGTATCCGAGTCATTGTCAGCCTCCGAGTCTGTATCAACGTCTGAGTTGGTGTCAACGTCTGAATCAGCATCGACGTCCGAATCAGTCTCAACATCTGAGTCAGTATCTACTTTAGAATCAGTTTCTGTATCTGAATCAGTGTCAGCCTCTGAATCAGTATCTACTTCAGAATCAGTTTCTGTATCTGAATCAGTATCAGCGTCTGAATCTATATCAACGTCTGAATCAGTCTCAACATCCGAATCAGCCTCAACGTCCGAGTCAGTTTCAACGTCTGAATCAGTGTCAGCCTCAGAATCAGTATCTACTTCAGAATCAGTTTCTGTATCTGAATCAGTATCAGCGTCTGAGTCTATATCAACGTCTGAATCAGTGTCGACATCCGAGTCAGTGTCAACATCTGAATCGGCCTCAACGTCCGAGTCAGTTTCAACGTCTGAATCAGTATCGACATCTGAGTCGGTTTCTGTATCCGAATCAGTGTCGACATCCGAGTCAGTGTCAACATCCGAATCGGTTTCTACCTCAGAATCAGTCTCAACATCCGAGTCGGTTTCTACCTCAGAATCAGTCTCAACATCCGAGTCATTGTCAGCCTCAGAATCAGTATCAGGATCCGAGTCTGTATCAACGTCTGAATCTGCATCGACATCCGAATCAGTTTCAACGTCTGAATCAGTGTCGACATCCGAATCAGTTTCAACGTCTGAATCAGTGTCGACATCCGAGTCGGTGTCAGCCTCTGAATCAGTGTCTACGTCTGAATCGATTGCTACCTCAGAATCGATTGCTACCTCAGAATCAGTATCAACCTCTGAATCGGTCTCAACGTCTGAATCGGTCTCAAGCTCTGAATCAGTTTCAACGTCTGAATCAGTTTCTACTTCTGAATCAGCATCGACGTCCGAATCAGTTTCTACTTCAGAATCTGCATCAACCTCTGAATCGGTTTCAGCATCTGAGTCAACTTCAGTTTCAGTAAGTTCAGAATCAGCCTCTGAATCCACTTCAACGTCAGTAAGTCAATCAGTTTCAACGTCCGAGTCAGTTTCAGTGAGTCAATCACAATCAGTATCAATATCTGGTAGTGGTTTACAATCAGCTTCTGGTTCAGAATCATTGTCTGCATCAGAATCAGCAAGTGGTTCACAAAAACACAGCCAATCTGTGGCGCTTCCGAATACTGGCGAAACAGGATCTGTGACATCAGCTCTTCTTGGGGTTGTTACAGGGTTAGCTGGAATTGCTGGACTGACCCGACGTAAAAAGAAGGGGAACTGATCTAGTAGGAAATATCATTTTTTCGAGTGAATCTCATAGGAGATTCACTTTTTTACTAGTAGAATGAAGTGTTTTTAATTTCTTGCAAAAAATTCGAAAACAAAAACAAAAATAAATAAGTTTTTTATAGCAAATTACTTGAATCTACGTAGTATTCCTGTATAATGAATAATGACTACAATGTAAGGGGAATATCATGCAATTTAAGCGTTCAAAAGGAAACTTTCGTGAGACAGATCGTGTCGTACGCTTCAAATTAATTAAATCAGGAAAAAATTGGCTTCGAGCATCAACTGCTGCTCTAGGACTCTTTCGTGTGGTTCGAGGGCAAGTAGAGGAGATGGTCATTGCCGAAGTTCCAGAAGATGGCGGTCGTCTTCATAAGGAGGGCCAGCAGTTATTAAAAGGCTTGGTTGCTGTAGGGACTATATTTGGAGGAGCTGTTGTGGCTACGACGGCTCAAGCAGAAGAAGTGGCATCTCTCGCCCCAACTGTGTCTGAAACGAAACAAGAGACATTGGCAGAAGCAGATAGCGTCATTCTTTCAAAGACATCCTCGCTAGATTCTGCATCTGCTTCTCTATCAACCTCTACAAGTCTTTCTGAAACGGCTAGCCATTCGCTCTCTATGAGTGAATCGACTTCTATTTCCATCAGTGGGCAAGAATCTACCAGTTTGGCAAGCGTTTCTAGTGAATCCACACAAGTTCTAGCTTCAGAATCAGCGGTAGATGAACCAGCAGCTACAGATGAAGCTTCCCTATTGGAACAAAACGCTTCTGAAGCAGAGCTGCTCCAACAAATCGCAGGGAAATACGCTACTCAGATACCTGTGCCTGAGCGTAAGGCAGCTTTGGAAGCAGTTATCAATAAGCTACAATCGGAAGTAACTACTAGCTATCGTTTGATCCATACAAATGCTGGTGCGCAAGCTTATGCCGAGCAACGCGATCGCTTGGGCAAAGCAGTTGATGAGATGATGACCACCTTAACGGCTGCAGGCTTTGTGGGAAATTCCAATATAAATGGGAAACCAGCTATCTCAGCTCAATTGGCTCCAATTAGTGAAGAGGCTAGAAGTAGTGATGAAGATCTATCCATCTCACCCGAGATGGATGATCGCCATGGCGCCAATGTGGTAGATGCGCCACTATCAACCTCGAATGTTGCCAAAGACCCGAACCTAGATAAAAATGCTTTGTTAACTCCAGAAGAGCTTGCAAAGTATTCAAAAGATCACGATTTGAACCGTTATACTTTTGCAATTTGGGAATTTGTTGACCGAAATGAGGAATCCTTGGGCTACTATGCGACACTATCTGTTGATCGTAGCGAAACGACTCCAGATATTCGTGATCCGAAGAATGTTTATTTCCGAATTGTGAAGGAATCAGATGGATCAGAAGTCTTTTCTCAAACATTCCACCCCAACGAGAGATTGAATAGCCCTATACGACTTCCTAAAGAAGTCTTGATTGCCGATTCTCCAGCAGGCAACAACTTTATCTATTCTTTCGGAGACGCAAGTAAACCTCCTTATGTGACCCTACAATCTTTTCCTAGTATTATGGTTCCAGCCAGAAGTGTTATGCTCCGAGATGTCTATGATGTCATGGAACCTTCACGTCAAGGTCAAATATTAAATGAGTTCTTCCAGGTTAAAGTACCAACCATGTGGTCTCAACAGTCTACCTTGTATCGTTTGGTGGATCCAAAGGGTAAATGGCAAAATGGACTGTATCAACCAACTGGTGAAGAAGAGATCCTTGCTGAATACAGGCAATCTGGGATTGAGGGACAACAGTATACGGCTTCAAATGCTCGTGATATTGCAGGTTACGTTCAGGTACCAGTAGTAAGTACTTCTCAAAATGTAACAACAGGAACTTTTGATAATAGTACAGTTGGAGATCGACGTGTAGAATTGTATGGAAATGCGCGTGAACATTTTATCAAAAGTGAAGTTGTCACAACGAATCAAAATGGGGACTACATACTTCGCTATTACGTCTTGGATCCTTCTAAAATATATACATTGACCTCTCGGGATACAGGAAATGAATCAGTATTTGATAAGTATACTCTTGTTTATGAAAAAACTTTTAAACACGACGTTCCAGGCCAATTGTCTGACTTAGGTGGAACGCGTAAAATTGAAAGTAAAAATAAGGATTATTTCCTAAACGTTACTCCAAGACGTGTGGATGAACATAACTTTGAACTGGACGTAACAGGTTGGTTTTCCGCCAATGAAACAGTGACCTATACTGATGAAAAGACGGGAATAGCGTACACGGTTCCAAAACCATTCACAGCTGTTCCAAAATCATCTTCCCTTTCAAAAAATACAACGATGGTTGTAGGGGAAGATGCGACTCCTCAAGGAGCCGATGGCTTCTCTCGTTTCAAGCATACGATTAAAGATAACTATTATGCTAATCCAATGACGAGTGTGAACTACTATTATCGGAAGATGACGGCATCTGAGTCTGCCTCACAGTCTCAAAGTTTTTCAACTTCATCTTCCATCTCTGAGAGTGAGTCACCAACCTTTGAGTCTATTTCAAGATCTCAGTCAGAATCCTTGGCCCCAGCATCACTATCTGCGAGTCAGTCAGAATCCTTGGTTCAAGCCTCGGTTTTTGCGAGCCAGTCTGATTCTTTAATTCAAGCTATGTCTTCTGCGAGTCAATCAAAGTCCTTGGCTCAAGAATCACTTTCCGCGAGCCAGTCTGATTTCTTAGTTCAAACATCAATTTTCCTTAGTCAATCTGAATCGTTGGCTCAAGAATCGCTTTCTACGAGCCAATCGACATCCTTGGTTCAAGAATCGCTTTCAGTGAGCCAATCTGAGTCACAGGTTCAAGAATCGCTTTCAGTGAGCCAATCTGAGTCACAGGTTCAAGAATCGATTTCTGTGAGTCAGTCAGAATCGTTAGTACAAGAATCCGTTTCGGCAAGTCAATCAGAGTCACAGGTTCAAGAATCGATTTCTGTGAGTCAGTCCGAATCCTTGGTTCAATCTTCGGTTTCGGCAAGCCAGTCAGAATCCTTGGTTCAATCTTCGGTTTCGGCAAGTCAGTCCGAATCGTTAATTCAAGCTTCGGTTTCGGCAAGTCAGTCCGAGTCATTGGTTCAAGCTTCAGTTTCAGCAAGCCAGTCCGAATCGTTAATTAAAGAATCGACTTCCGTAAGCCAATCTGAATCGTTGGTACAAGAGTCCGTTTCAGCGAGTCAATCTGAGTCACAAGTTCAAGCCTCGACTTCAGCGAGTCAATCTGAATTACAAGCCCAAGCCTCGACTTCAGCGAGTCAATCTGACTCACAAGTTCAAGCTTCAACATCAGTAAGCCAGTCAGAATCACAGGATAAAGAATCGCTTTCTGCGAGCCAATCCGAATCACAAGTTCAAGCCTCGACTTCAGCGAGTCAATCTGAGTCACAGGATAAAGAATCGGTTTCAGCAAGTCAGTCAGAGTCACAGGTTCAAGCATCAATCTCTGCAAGCCAATCTGAATCACAGGTTCAAGCTTCAATATCTGCGAGTCAATCTGAATCACTGGTTAAAGAATCAATTTCCGCGAGTCAGTCCGAGTCACAGGTTCGAGAATCGATTTCAGCAAGCCAGTCCGAGTCACAGGTTAAAGAATCAGTTTCGGCAAGCCAGTCAGAGTCGTTGGTCCAAGCTTCAATCTCAGCAAGCCAATCAGAATCACAGGTTCAAGCTTCAATATCTGCGAGTCAATCTGAATCACTGGTTAAAGAATCAATTTCCGCGAGTCAATCAGAGTCCTTGGTACAAGAGTCGGTTTCAACTAGTCAGTCCGATTCCTTGATACAAGAATCTGTTTCTGTCAGTCAATCAGACTCGCAATCAAAAGCGGCATCAGCATCTAAGAGTGAGTCTGAAAAAGCCTCGAAATCTATTTCGTTGAGTCAGTCGGTATCCTTATCTAATTTGGTATCCAAATCAATTTCTGTGTCTCAATCGCAGTCAACATCGGCGGTTGGATCGGAAGAAGTGGTTTCTCAACTGATTTCCTTGTCGCAATCTATTTCGATGAGTCAATCTGAATCACTGGTTCAAGTGTCAGTTTCAGCTAGTCAATCCGAATCTTTGCTACAGGAATCGATTTCTACAAGTCAATCAGAGTCGTTGGTTCAAGAATCCGTTTCGACAAGTCAGTCTGATTCGCAGGTACAAGAGTTCATTTCAGCGAGTCAGTCTGAGTCATTGGTACAAGCATCCGTTTCAGCAAGTCAGTCTGATTCCTTGGTTCAGGAATCTGTATCTGCCAGTCAATCAGACTCGTTGGTTCAAGCATCCGTTTCTGTCAGTCAATCAGACTCGTTGGTCCAAGCCTCAGTCTCAGCCAGTCAATCAGACTCGTTGGTTCAGGCATCTGTATCGTCTAGCAAATCCGAGTCTTTGGTTCAGACATCGGTTTCAGCTAGCCAATCAGAGTCTTTGGTCCAAGCCTCAGTTTCAGCAAGTCAGTCTGAGTCGTTGGTCCAAGCCTCAGTTTCCGCCAGTCGATCAGACTCCTTGGTTCAGTCATCTGTATCGTCTAGCCAATCAGAGTCTTTGGTTCAAGCATCCGTTTCAGCTAGCCAATCAGAATCGTTAGTACAAGAATCAGTTTCAGTGAGTCAATCACAATCTACTTCTGATGTCGAATCTAAGTCTCAAAATACAGAATCTATGTCCTTTTCTCGTTCTGATTCAATGAGTCAGTCGGAATCGCAAGTATCTACTGATTTGCAATCAACATCATTGAGTCAATCAGAATCGTTAGTGCGAGAGTCTGTTTCAGCTAGTGAATCCGACTCGTTGGTTCAAGCTTCGACTTCAGCGAGTCAGTCAGAATCACAAGTTCAAGTTTCGATCTCTGCAAGTCAATCAGAATCACAAGTTCAAGCTTCGATCTCTGCCAGTCAATCAGAATCATTGGTCCAAGCCTCGGTTTCAGCGAGCCAATCAGACTCACTGGTTCAAGCCTCAGTCTCCGCCAGTCAATCAGAATCGCAATCAAAAGTAGCTTCTGAATCAGCATCTAAGAGTGAGTCTGAAAAAGCCTCGAAATCTGTTTTGTTGAGTCAGTCGGTATCCTTATCTGATTTAGCGTCTAGATCCATTTCTATGTCTCAATCGCAGTCAACATCGGCGGTTGGATCGAAAGAAGTGGTTTCTCAACTGATTTCCTTGTCGCAATCTATTTCGATGAGCGAAAAGCTGTCTGAATCTGTTTCAATGAGTCAATCCGAATCCTTGGTACAAGCCTCAATTTCTGCAAGTCAATCAGAGTCATTGATTCAAGAATCGATTTTGGCAAGTCAATCAGACTCCTTGGTTCAAGCTTCGATTTTGGCAAGTCAATCAGAATCCTTAGTACAAGCTTCGATTTCTGCAACTCAATCTGAGTCACAAGTCCAAGCTTCAGTTTCTGCAAGTCAGTCTGAATCACAAGTTCAAGCTTTAGCTTCAGCGAGCCAGTCTGAGTCGTTGATCCAAGCTTCGGTTTCCGCGAGTCAATCAGATTCGTTAGTCCAAGCTTCTGCCTCAACAAGTAAATCAGCTTCAACTTCTGATGTCGTAGCTGCATCGCAGGTTTCAGAGTCTGGATCGTTCTCGCGATCAGTTTCAGAGAGTCTATCTGCTTCACAATGGGCATCTCATTCAGAATCTCTAGCGTCAGCCTCGCTATCGAAGTCTGACTCCTATAGCCAATCAACTTCGCTCCTTTCAACAAGCGAATCAGCTTCAACGTCGATGTCAGTGTCTGAATTCCCTTTGACGAGTGTCTCAGAATCTATGAGCGCATCATCGACAGAGAGTCAATCCCTATCGCATGAAGCTTCTGAATGGATCAGTGTGTCTTATGCGTCAAGTTTCTCTGCTATGACCAGTCCTTCTGAGTCTGTCGTGTCTTCGTTCAGCACCTCTCACTCAGAATCTCCATCAGATGCAAGCTCGCTAAGTGCGACGCATTCTTCAGGACCTGCTCTTCCAGAGACAGGAGCCCATCCTTCAAGTAATATCCTTGCTACGGTAGTTTCCATTCTTCTGTCTGGATTAGCCCTTTTAGGAATTCGGAAAAAAGATGGCAAATAGAACCTTAAAAGACCGGAATGAACCGGTCTTTTATTGATCTAGAATGTCTAAGAAGTTGTGAAATATGTTATAATGAATGAGGAAGTTTTCGTTGAAGAGTATGAAAAAGGTTGCTTTGTGAAAAGCTCAGTTTGCCTTCATATCTTCAGGAAATATGGGATAAAAAAAGAAGAGTCAGAGGAAAGAGATGAAAATCCATTTTACAAATTTATTCGGGCAGTCTTCTCAGAGCGTGGCCCTGATGGCACAAAACGATATTATGAATGTCGTTCGTGAACTTGGAGTTAATGAATTAGGGATCTACTTTTATGATCATAGCAATGAACCAGCTAGCGAATTGAATTCGCGGATGGATGGGATTTTAGCAGGCGTTGCTTTTGGGGATATTGTCTTCGTTCAATCTCCTTCTTGGAATGGAATTGAGTGGGACCGCCGTTTGGTTGATAAGTTAAAACTCCTTCAAACCAAGCTGGTCATGTTTATCCACGATGTTCCACCACTCATGTTTGAGAGCAATTATTACTTGATGCCCAACTATATCGAGATGTACAATCAGAGTGATTTGGTCGTTGTTCCGTCAGAGCAAATGTACCATCGTCTAGTATCAGAAGGGCTCACAGTAAAAAAATATGTGGTCCAAAAGTTGTGGGATTTGACCCACAGTTTGGATCTCTATACTCCGCAATTTGAGAAAAAACTGATCTTCTCAGGGAATCCTTCGCGTTTCCCACATATCATCGATTGGAAATATGATACACCCCTTCATGTCTATACCGAACCGGTTGAAGGAGTCGATTATTCTAAGATCCATATGGAAGGCTGGCGGACCAAGCAAGAGTTGCTTCTCGAGCTTTCCAAGGGTGGTTTTGGGCTTGTCTGGGGAAATTCTGAGAATCCTGAGGATGAGCGGGATTACTACAAAGAAAATATTTCCTACAAACTATCAACTTATCTATCTGCTGGTCTTCCAGTAGTAGTGCCAGACTATTTGTCAAATGCAGACTATATTCGAGAAAAAGGGCTCGGTTTTGTAGCCTCCAGTCTTGAAGAAGCCAATCGTTTGGTCCAAGACTGTACAGAAGAAGAGTATGCCCAAATGGTCCGAAAGGCTCAATATACTTCTTATTTGATCCGCAATGGCTATTTTACAAAGAAATTATTTGTCGATACCATCATGGCTTTAGGAGAATAGCATTCAATAAGGGATCCTTCAGATAAACATCTGAAGGATTTTTTGTTGAATACGGTACCAAATGGGGAAATTGAAATATTAGTGACAAATGAGTATGGAAAAGTCGCAAATTATGGTAAAATAAGTTGAGATAAAATGCTCTAAAGGCGCATATGTAAAGGCTGTTTCCCAGGTGGAAGAGTCAAAATGAGTAAGAGAAAGTTTAAAAGAAATGTTAAAACGATCTGAAGTAGGAAAGAGATTTTGTTGGACGATATTTTTCGTCTTTATTTATGTTTTGGGAAGTAAAATTTCCCTGCCTTTTGTTGACTTATCAAAGGCCTTGAGACTCAATGAGGGAACGACAACGGGCTTGCAGCTTTCAAGCGCTGTGATGGGGGGGAACCTCCGCGGAATGTCGATCTTTTCGATCGGTCTATCCCCATGGATGTCTTCCATGATTTTGTGGCGGATGTTTACCGTTTCAAAACGCTTTAACCTCGAAAAAACCAGCACGGAGATAGTGGAGCGACGAAAGATGTACGTGACCTTGGCGCTCGCCATCGTCCAGTCTTTGGCAGTGGCCATGTATCTCCCCTTGAAGACAGGGTTGAACCCCGGACTCGTCATTGCGGTCAATACCATGATTATGGTAGCCGGAGCCTTTTTTTTAGTTTGGCTCTCCGATCTAAATGCCGCTTTGGGGCTTGGAAGTTCTGTTGTCATCATGATGGCTGGGATGGTTATGTACCTGCCAGAAGACGTGATGCAGACCCTTTCAAATGTCAATAATATCCCAGAAATCGCTTATGTTCTGGGGGTGATTTTCATCTTGATTTTTGTCTATGTGGCAGTCTTGGTGGAATATTCCAAGTACCAGATTCCTGTCAATAAATTAGGGATCCACAACAACTTGAAAAGTTATACTTTTTTGGATATCAAGCTCAACCCGGCAGGAGGGATGCCCTTCATGTACGCCATGACCTTGGTGTCCATTCCTCAGTATGCCATGCTCTTGATCTTGTCTATGGATTCCAATGCCAAGTGGGCTGCTCATTTAGCCAAACACTTGGTGATGGGAGATCCGATTTGGATCCTTCTTTACATTCTGATGATCGCCCTTCTCTCTTTTGCTTTCGCCTTTGTCAATGTGAACGGAGAAGAAATTGCAGATAAGATGATGAAGGCTTCTGAGTATATCGATCATGTCTATCCTGGAGCAGATACACGTCGCTATATCAATAAAATTGTGCTACGCTTGACTGTTTTTGGGACCTTGTATCTGATCCTCTTCACAGCGCTTCCTTTTTCTCTCTTGTTATGGGATAAGGATCTCTTGCGCTTGACCATGATTCCAGGAACCTTTCTCATGTTTGTCGGGATGATTTACAATATCCGAGAAGAAATTCGTGCCCTTCGAGTGAATCAACGTTATACAAGAATATTCTAGGAGTAACCATGTATTATTTTGTACCAGCTTGGTATGGAACGGACCGCATCTGGCAGCAAACAGCTACCCCTTGGTACTGGATGCGAGAGTCCATTGAATTTGACGATACCATTAATCAAGTTCGTATTTTTCAAGAAGCAGAAATGGATCGGATCTTATTGTTGCCTCAATATAGTCCACAACTGCGCTATTTTTTACACCGCCAAGATTTGTTAGAGACAGATGTTCTTTCGATTTTTGATAAAATCCAACAGGTTCCGTCTGATTTGACTATGCGCCCAGTCCAGCTTCAGGACATCGAATGGCCAAGTGAGACCACTTTTTCCTACACTCCCTTTTTGGTAATGGCATTTCGAAAGGGCCACCACCTAGCGAAAATTGATATGGGAGTGGATGGAAATATTCTCTCTTTGACTCGTTATAAGAATGATGAGATCAGCTACATCGAGTATTTAGATGATCGCGGCTTTATCTCTAGTAGGATTTACTACAATGAGAGGAAACCTTATTTTCAAGAGTATCTGAGTTTTGATGGACAATGGGTTTTGAGAGAAATGTTGATCGAAGAGAACCAATCTGTTATGGTCAATGAGGCTTTCTTTCCTGCCTTCAAAAAAGAAAGCTATTCCGATATGGGAGAAGTTGTCGCTGAAAAGATGAAGGAACAGTTGGCAGCCTTGGTACCAGGACGAGATCAGTTGGTACTGGCAGCTCATCCAGCAAATTTGGCTTTTTTACAGGATACAGCAAGTAGTGTCAAGAAAGTCTTGTCCTTCTATGGAGATCGTCAGCCCTTATCTGCTGAAAACTTTGCTCTCTATTTTGATATGATTGATGCCCAGCTCTTGATCACAGATAGTGAAAAAACCAAAGAAGCGATTGGGGTCTTTTCTCCTAGCTTAGCTCAAAAGACACACCGGATTACCTCTTTTGACTCCCGCCTCCGTTTGGGCTCTAGTCAGGAACGCAAGGAATCAAAGATTTACTTTTATGTCAATGAAGCTGAGCTTCCAAGTAAGAGCCAGCTCAAGAAGGTTCTGGAGGTCTTGGCACAACATCCTTTATTTGAAGTTGTTTTTGCATTTTACAATGGATCGCCGGAGCGTGTTAAGGAATTAGAAGGGCAACTCGAGGAATTGATCGCTAGCGAGCAGGACTTGCATCTGGTTCAATCACCAGCCCAAATGGAAGGACTTGGGGAAAACCAGATTATCGATGAAGAGTCTGTACAAGACGCACCGGACTATCGCTTTGTAGTTAAGAATTTTTCAAATGAAAATGACATTATTCAAGAGTTGGAAAAAACCCGCTTGATCGTAGATTTAAGCGAGGAACCCAACCTCTATACGCAGATTGCAGGGATCTCTGCTGGGATTCCACAGGTCAACCGCGTCCAGACAGAATATGTCGATCATTTGAAAAATGGTTATGTCTTATCAAAGGGAGACAAGGAATTAGAGAAGGCGATTACTCACTTTTTATTGGAATTGAAGCCTTGGAATGAAGCCTTGGTCTACTCGATCGAAAAAATTCAAGAATACACCGGTCAACGCTTGATTGAGAAATGGGAAGGATGGATGAAAGAACGTCATGGATAAAAAACAACAAATACCCCATATTCTCCAAATCGGCTCAAGCAGTTGGCGAGATCAGGTGGAGCTTCCTGCTGGACTAGGCTGGCACTTTTTTCAAGTCACCGCTCTTCCATCGCTCAAAGAGTATATGGAAGAAGAGGAAATCTCCAAATTCAA
Organism: Streptococcus sp. 20925_1_77; assembly: GCF_041432125.1. NCBI lineage: Bacteria > Bacillati > Bacillota > Bacilli > Lactobacillales > Streptococcaceae > Streptococcus > Streptococcus sp. 20925_1_77. Next base: position 63,180 of record NZ_JAPVZB010000010.1, on the reverse strand, counting down.
AGCCTTGATTCTGGAAAAGCCAGAAGATTTATTAGCTTTAGGAGAAGACCTGGCTTATTTCCAGCCTTATACTGTTTTTTATGATCAAAGCCATGAACTAGAGGCGCCTTCTGACGAATTGGCCCACCTCTTAAGACTCAAGCAAGCAAGACCCTGGGATTTCTCAAATAAGCATCAATTTCTCTATGTCTTAGAGCGCTTTTTATACGACAATCAATATGGAGATGCCTTTACAGTTCGTGACCTGCGAGTGAGACCGGATTTTGCTGGCCAGCAAACGGTGCTGGGGCAACATTTTCTGAAGCTAGATGGATCATACGGTGAAGAGTTTACACCGATTGCTCAGTGGGTCTACAACTACGTGTATGATGCTAGTCGTCCCATCAATTTTTGGTTGGAATATGAAAAAAATCCAAGCTGTCAGCTGCAATTGCGGATTCAATTTTACCGCTTTGGTGCTCTGGGAGAGTGGGTCAAAGATGCAGTCTTTTCAGAAGAAGAGATGGAGCAACCACTAGAATTGGACGGAGCAGAACCTTATTACTTAGCCTTTTCGCTGGAAGCAAGAGGAGAGGGGACGCTTACGATCGGAGCCTTACATAAGCGCTTGTCACATGGTCCTTTAGGAGAGATGACCGTAGGAGCTAAGACGCTACGGGACCACAAACGCCAAGAAATTTTTGCTTATTTCCATCCTGGCGATATGAAGCCGCCTTTAAACATATACTTCTCTGGGTATCGCCCGGCCGAAGGTTTTGAAGGGTTTGGGATGTTGCGTGCGATGGGGAGTCCCTTTATTCTCTTTTCTGACCCAAGACTGGAAGGTGGATCCTTCTATATGGGCTCAGAAGAATTGGAAAATCAAATCACTGCCTTTATTGATCAGCACTTGGACTTGCTCGGCTTTGAGCCAAAAGATATGAATTTCTCAGGCTTGTCCATGGGGACCTTTGGTGCCCTTTACTATGGGGCTCTTTATTCTCCTCATGCGATCTTGGTCGGAAAACCTATTGTCAACCTGGGGGATGTCGCTGCCAACCTGAAATTTAAACGCCCAGATGAGTTTGGAACATCCCTAGACATGATGCAGTTGATCATTGGTCAAGTGTCGCAAGAAGGGATCGGTCAGCTCAATCAACGTTTCTGGGACCGGTTTGACCAGGCAGATTTCAAGGATACGATTTTAGCCCTTGCCTATATGAGGGATGATGACTACGACCAGCAAGCTTATCCAGATATTTTAGAGGCCTTGTATGAATTGCCGGTTCGTATTATCAGTACTAGCCGCGCCGGTCGACACAATGATGCGAGTGGTCCGATCATTGAGTGGTTTGTGACCCAGTACAAAGAAATCATGGAAAGAGACTTTGGAAGAAACCAATGATAAAAATAAAAGAAAATGAAAGCAGACGAATCTACTGGGGCGATACCGTTCTAGCAGATTATCTTTGGGGGTCGACCATTCAAGCGACTGACCAAGGAAGCGTTCAGTTTCAGAACCCCCTCATGCCATCTGGTCAAGTGCTGAAAACTTGGCATTCGCAGACAAATTTTGGCGCAACTCGTCAAATTCCTAGTCTGCCCCTGCTCAAAAGAGAGCAAGATTATGAATTGGTTATCACGATGGAAGCGACTCCTGCTCATACCGTTATGGTGGAAATCGTCTTCAAAGATCGCTTTGGAGAGGTCGTTGGCCGTCGAGTAACCGCAGAAGGTCGCTTGCCGTTTACCTATCCAGATCAAGCATACGCCTATGAAGTACGCTTGCTCAGTGCAGGTTTGCAAGAGTTTACCTTCCACTATTTCACGATTCAACCAATATCGTCTGAGGGAGCAGAAGTTCTCGAATAGACGAACATCACTGCAAAAAAAGAGGATTACATTGGATTACGTTAAATTAAGAAACATCAAAAAAATCTTAAAAGAAGTCAATAGCTGGAAGGATGACATGGCCCGCTTGACGGATCAACAACTACAGGAGAAGACTGTGGAATTTCGGGAACGTCTAGCAGAGGGTGAGACCTTGGATGATCTCTTACCGGAAGCATTTGCAGTTGCGCGGGAAGCTGATAAACGGGTCTTGGGCATGTTTCCTTATGACGTGCAAGTCATGGGAGGAATTGTCCTCCACCAAGGCAATGTCGCTGAAATGAATACCGGTGAAGGGAAGACCTTGACGGCAACTATGCCGGTTTATCTCAATGCCTTAGAGGGCAAAGGGGTCATGGTTATTACGACCAATACCTATCTGGCAACTCGGGATGCAGAAGAGATGGGACAGGTCTACCGCTTTTTGGGCTTGACTGTTGGAGTTCCCTTGAAACAATCAGAAGACGAAGAATTAGATCCAGAAGTCAAACGCGAGATCTACCGCTCAGATGTCATTTATACGACCAATACTAGTCTGGGCTTTGACTATTTAACAGAGAACTTGACGGCTTCGGCAGATGGCCAATTTTTGGCAGACTTCAATTATGCCATTGTCGATGAGATTGATTCGGTGCTTCTAGATAGTGCTCAGACTCCCTTGATTATTTCTGGTTCTCCTCGGGTTCAATCCAACCTTTATGGGATTATTGATACCCTGATCCAGACCTTCAAAGAGGGGGAAGACTTCAAGTTTGATGAAGAAAAGAAACGAGTTTGGTTGACTCGAAAAGGAGCTCATGCAGCAGAAGCCTTTCTTGCTATTCCCAACCTCTATGATCCCCAATACCGTGATTTGGTCCGCCATATCAGCCTAGCTCTACAAGCCAATAAAAACTTTATTAAGGATAAGGATTATGTCATCCATCCCAATGTCGAAGGGCAACCGGAGATTGTCTTACTAGACCAGGCGACGGGTCGCTTGATGGAAATGACGCGCTTGCAAGGAGGACTCCACCAGGCGATTGAAGCTAAAGAGGGTCTCAAGCTGACCCAAGAAACACGGGCCATGGCTTCTATTACTTACCAAAACCTCTTTAAGATGTTTCGGAAGTTGGGTGGCATGACCGGGACTGGGAAGGTCGCTGAGGCAGAGTTTCTTGATACCTATGCCATGTCAGTGATCAAGATCCCAACCAATCGTAGGAAGATCCGCAAGGATTTGCCGGATGAAATCTATCAGACCTTGCCGGAAAAAATCGTGGCTTCCTTGGATTATGTGAAGAAGGTCCACGAAAAGGGCAATCCGATTCTGGTCTTTGCCGGATCGGTTGAAATGTCGATTCTTTATTCGAATCTTCTTTTGCGCGAAGGGATTCCACACAATCTTCTCAATGCCAACAATGCTCCTCGAGAGGCCCAGATCATTAAGGAATCAGGTCGAAAAGGTGCTGTGACCGTTGCGACCTCAATGGCCGGTCGGGGAACCGATATCAAGTTGGGACCAGGAGTCGCTGAGTTAGGTGGCTTGGTGGTTGTCGGGACTGAGCGGATGATGAACCAGCGGATTGACCTTCAAATTCGGGGGCGTTCAGGTCGCCAAGGAGATCCCGGTTTGACCAAGTTCTTCGTCTCTTTGGAAGACGATTTGATGAAAAACTGGGGGCCAGACTGGATCCAGGATACCTATCAAGACTATGATGTGGATGAGCGGATTGGTTCTGCTAAAGCTCTGACCAAGCGCAAGTATAGAAACTTGGTGGAACGGGCTCAAAATGCTAGTGAAAGTTCTGGTCAGGCCAGTCGTCGGATGACGTTAGAATTTGCGGAAAGCATGAACATTCAGCGTGCCATCGTCTACGAAGAGCGCGACCGCTTGATCAAACAAGAAGGTCGCTTGGACAACATCGTTGAAAAAGTGCTTCGTTCCGTCTTTTCAAGCATAGTCCATAAAAAAGAGTACAAGGAACCGGTAGCTTTTTATCGCTATATGTTAGACAATGTTAGCTACCAAGTGGATCCGGATAAGGCCCACCAAACTTTCCGTAGCAAGAAAACCAAAGAAAATTTCTTATGGGAGATTGCTAAAAGCGAGTTGGAAGCTAAGTATGAGATCTTAGGCACCGATGAGGTGATCGCCCAATTCCAGCGCATGGCCATTCTAAAAGCTATCGACGAGAACTGGGTCGAGCAGGTAGACTATCTGCAACAATTGCGCATGGCGCTCTCTGGTCAGTACACCAGTCAGAAAAACCCTTTGGTAGAATTTTTCCAAGAAGCCTACCAATCCTTTGAACGAATGAAAGAGGCGGCCAAAGAACAAATGGTCCGCAATCTCTTACTGAGTCGAGTAGAAATCAATAAAAAAGGGGAAATTGTCTTGCATTTCCCATAAAAGAGGACATTATGACAGTATACAATATCAACCTTGGAATCGGTTGGGCTAGCAGTGGTGTTGAGTATGCCCAGGCCTACCGTGCCCAGTTGTTACGCAATATCCATCAACCAGCCAAGTTTGTCTTTATGGATATGATCCTAGCCGATAACATCCAGCATTTAACAGAAAATATCGGTTTTAAAAATGATGAAATTATCTGGCTCTATAGCCATTTTACAGATATAAAAATTGCACCAACAACCTATACCATTGATCAGGTCTTAGCAGGATTTGCCGGAAAACCGACTCGAGAAGAAGTCGATGGTAAGATCAAGCGCTTCTTTTATGAGGACCAGGACAACTTTTTGACCTGCTACCTGCGCGAAGAAAACAGTCCCTATGTCGAACGCTGCGAGTACGTGTCTAGAGGGATTTTAGTGAGAAAGGATTACTTCTCCTATACCCGCTATTGTACCGAGTACTTCATTCCCAAGAACAACCAAGCTAACTTGATTGAGCGCCGCTTTTACAATGAAGACGGGACAGTTGCCTACAGCATGCAGATGGCGGATGGTCGCGAAATTTATCGTTTCCCAGATCGCTACCTGGTTGGTCGCCAAGAATTGATCCGCTACTTCATGCAGACCCTTCAATTGACCAAACAAGATCTGGTGATTTTGGATCGGGAAACCAATATTGGTCAGCCTATCTTTGAAGAAGCGCAAAAAGCCCGCCTGGGGGTGGTCGTTCATGCCGAGCACTTCAGCGCCAATAATGTCGATGATCAGTATATCCTGTGGAATAACTACTACGAGTACCAATTTACCAATGCAGACAAGGTGGACTTCTTTATTGTCGCGACTGACCGCCAAAAAGAAATCTTGGCCGAGCAGTTTGCCAAATACACCAACCATCAGCCGGCTATCTATACCATTCCAGTTGGAAGCCTTGCAAGCTTGTCACAAAACGAAAATCGCACCCCATTTTCTATGATTACTGCCTCTCGTTTGGCGACAGAAAAGCATATTGACTGGTTGGTGCGAGCAGTGGTGCGCGCCAAAAAAGAATTGCCAGAACTGTCTTTTGACATCTATGGAAAAGGTGGAGAAGAAGGCAAGTTGCGTTCTCTAATTGATGAATTGGGGGCAGCAGACTATATCCATCTCAAAGGGCATGCCAATCTAGAGGAAATTTACAAGAATTATGAGGTTTACCTGTCCGCGTCGACCAGTGAAGGCTTTGGGTTGACCTTGATGGAAGCGATTGGTTCTGGACTTCCAATTATCGGTTTTGACGTTCCTTATGGCAACCAGACCTTTGTCACAGAAGGTAAAAATGGCTATCTCATTCCACCATCAGCAGATCAAGTGGTCGACCAGATCGCTGCTGCCTTTGCGGAAAAAATGATCCAGCTATACAAAAAAGATGATCTAGCCAGCATGCGTCAAGCATCTTATGCGCGTGCAGAAGACTTTTTGACCAGCCGAGTAGAAGAAGCTTGGGCACAATTGATAGAAGAGGTGACACATGCTGAACGTATTTGATAGTTATTCTCGTGAAAGCCAAGACTTGCTCCACTCCATGAAAGAGTCTGGCTTTGACCACCCGACCGTTGTTTTGGAGCCAAATGGTTTCTTACCAGACGGTGTCGAATCTCCCTTTATCTATTTCTTAGGACAAGCAAAAGGGGAGAAGCGCGGACGCTACTTTAATGAAGTTCCAGTGCCTGATTTCTGGGAAGTTTCTGGGGATAACAGTTCGGGAAAAGTGACCTACTATGGTCAGGAAAAGGCTCGGATTGTGTACCATGCTGCTTCCTATAAACGCATCGTCGAGCGCTTAGAGTGGTTGGACGATAAGGGACAAGTGTTCATGATTGAGCGCTTCGACCAATACGGTCGTAAGATAGCCGTAACGACTTGTGGTGATCAAGGCCAGCATTTGGTGACCACTTATTTTGAAGGGGACATCGAGCGCTTGACAGAGAATCACCAAACAGGGGATTTGATCTTGACCTTGGACCATCAGCCGATGCGAATTTTCAAGAATCGCTTAGAATATTTTGTCTTTTATCTAGAGCATCGTGGCTTTGATTTGGATGGCTTGGTCTACAATACTCTTGCCACCTCCTTTAGCATTAGTCTTCAGTTGGGCAATAAAGGGATCAAAGGACGCGACGTCTTGGTTTGGCAAGAACCTCTTCACGACAGCCTTCCAGGCAATATGCAGTTGATTCTAAATAGCCCAGAGATCCGGACCAAGAAGATCTTGATTCCACAAAACGCGACCTACCACCGTGCTCTCCAGTTGACCTCGCAAGACCAGCATAGCTATTTTGGTCCCCTTGGCTACCTGTATGATTTCAAGGTGAAAGACGATATCCGTAAAGACGCTTTTGTCTTGACCAATTCGGATCAGATTGAAGCTTTGACCTACCTAGTAGAGAATTTGCCAAATGTGACCTTCCGTGTAGCAGCTTTAACAGAAATGTCTGCTAGTCTCTTATCTATGGTTCGCTATCCAAATGTGGTCTTGTATCAAAACATCAGCCAAGAGCGGATCAAAGAGCTGCTCAAGGTCTCTAGTATTTACCTGGATATCAACCACTATGCAGAGGTGCAAGGCATTGTTCGCAAGGCCTTTGAACACCAGCAAGTCATCCTTGCCTTTAGTCATACCCTGCATGACCGCCACTTCCTCGCACAAGCCAATATCTTTGACCAAGGAAAAGAAGCGGATATGGTGGCCCGTATCCAGGAAATCTACCAATCTGTGGATAGCTACAGAGAAGCAGTCGCGCAACAAATTGCCCAATCAAGTAGTGTCGAGCCAGCTGTTTTCACAGCTCGCTTGCAAGAAGGGATAGGTGGACAAGGTGAGTGATCGTAAGAAAGATTTATTTTACAAAGAAGTAGAAGGACGGATGGAGTCTCTCAAACGCCGTCCTTCCGAAAAAGAAAAGACGACGCGTTCCGAAAAGATCAATGTTACCTTTAATGTGATCATTGGTTTGGTGATTCTGCTGGGAGTTATTTTTACCCTCTTGAGAGTGTTAGGAGGATCCTAAGATGGGAATGGTATTTGCAATCTTCATCTCGATTTTATCCCTAGCTCTGGTGGTTCTCATTACCCTGCAACCTCGCCAGCAACAATCGCTCTCAACAGATGCAACCAGTAACTTAGGGAAGCCAAGCTATTGGCGCTCCCACCGCGGGCTCAAGCTAGCAACCCTTGCCGTTAGTATCGTCTTTCTCCTATCCTTGTTTCTTTATATGATGGTCGTACAGGCCTAGTGTCTAATAGAATGGAAAAAAGAAGTTGGTATTCTCCAACTTCTTTCAAATTGTAGATAGAGTCACCTTAGAAACTTTCCTTAGGTGAGTACGGACGTCAGCGAACTTCGAGGAAGTTCCATGACTTAGTTTTGGACCTAAGGTTCCAAAACTCCCGAGTGCTAGAAACAAGAATGTTTCTAGCACTTATCTCACGGCGGAAAGTTTCAATAGATGTCTAAGTGAGCCTAATAGTTGATATTTATTTAATTTTTTAAGTATCATTTAGGATGTACTATGTAAGAAACAGGTGGATTACATTCTAAAAGAAGTTGGTTTACCAACTTCTTTTTTGATGATGCTTCCTTCTCTTTTATGGTATACTGAAAGCGATAAAATGATTGGAGTTTCCGATGAAAAAGATTCCCTTAGTATTTTCAGGTTGTCTGTTAGGACTAGTTGGCGCTGGAAACCTTCTTGCAGACTCTCTACCCATTCTTGCCCATGCCTTTAGTCTGACAGGTTTGTTCTTTTGGTTTTTCTTTGTCGTTTATCATGCGATTCGCTGGCAAGAAACCAAGATAGAACTCCAACAGCCAGCTCTGTTATCTGGGATGGCGACCTTTCCCATGGCAGGGATGATTCTATCCACCTATCTTTTTCGCCTCTTTCCCGCCTTTGGAGGTCTATCTCAGTTGGTTTGGTGGTCAGCCTTTCTCTTGGATCTGGGCTTAATTCTCTATTTTACCAAGACCCATGTCCTAGCGCGACCAAGAGCCAATGCTACTCCTAGTTGGACCGTTCTCTATGTGGGCATTGCAGTAGCAGCTTTGACCTATCCTGTTGTAGGAATCAGAGAGATTGCTTATTTCGCTCTAGTGATCGGTTTTGGTTTGACCTTTCTTCTTTATCCCCTTATCTATCATGATTTGAAGCAGTCCCCCTTACCCAGTCATCTGTTGGGGCAAGAAGGCATCTATTGCGCTCCATTTTCCCTTCTTTTAGCAGCTCTGGTTCGTGTGGGTGGAGCAAGCCTTCCTACCTGGTTCTTACTGATCATGGTGGTGGCCTCGCAAGGTTTTTATTTCTTTGTTTTGACACGCCTACCGAGAATGATCAAAGAAGGTTTTCAACCTGCTTTTTCAGCCCTGACCTTTCCAACAGTCATTACAGCGACCTCTTTGAAAATGGCCCAAGGCTTGTTGCAACTGCCTTTCTTGACAGCTTTCGTATGGATGGAAACTCTTCTTTGTCTCTTGATTTTAGTCGCTGTTTTAGGAGGTTATGTAGCTTTTCTTAAAGAGTAAGGGTAGGCATCCTTATGATTGATTCCTGGACGCGATTATGGTAAGATGCACTATACGATTTGTCATATTCTATAAGAAAGGTCTCTATGAAATTTATCAAAGGAAAGCTCTCACTACTATATCCCCTCTTTCTACTCTTGTTTTACTTTTATGTTCGGCCACAATTCCGCCCTTTGGCCCAGTATGTCTCCAATAGTGTAGCAAGCGCCAATAGCTATTATTGGACCTTATTTGGCCTAGAAGGCCTCTATGCAGTCTTTACAGGATTTTTGGTCTACCATTTTTCTAAAAAAGCGCAGTTTAAGCTGGGAAAGGACCCTCTTCAAGCTTTGATAGAAGGCGTTTTTGCGGCCTGTTTGGTTTACTGGTTGGACTACTTCATCAGTGGTTTTGTTCAAGGACGGGCAGCTGTTTTGAGTCTCTTTCCTAGGGAAATAAGTTCCACAGGGGTGCTCATCCTAGTGATTGCAATGGTCGTCATCCGACCGGTGACAGAAGAGCTGATCTTTCGTGGAGCCTTGGTGAATGCCTACTTCAAAGGATGGAAACTCTATGCTGAGATTTGGCTTCCAGCCCTCATCTACAGTGGCCTACATTTTCTCCACACTCCCTTTTCGCTAGGAGCTTCTATCCTCTATCTCCTGCCGAGTTTGATTTTTGGGACTCTTTATTATCGGAGTAAGACGCTCCTTTCTCCAATTTTAGCTCATATCTTGCTCAATCTCTACTACACCTTGCCTTTACTTTTATCTGTATTCAAGTAGCAACCGATTTCCTAAGTGAGATTGGTTTTTTTTGAAAATATGGTATAATAGAATAAATTTAAAAGAGGGAGTTGAGGTTTGAAAAAAAGCTACCGCGTCAAACGTGACAAAGATTTTAATGCTATTTTTAAAAGTGGTCAAAATGTTGCCAATCGGAAATTCGTTGTTTACCGCTTGCGCAAAGACCAACCGCATTTTCGAGTCGGCCTGTCTGTTAGTAAGAAACTGGGAAATGCTGTGACCAGAAATCGCATCAAACGTTTGATTCGCCATGTTTTGATCAAACACCAAGCCTTCCTTACGACCGATGATTTTGTTGTCATTGCTCGTAAAGGAGTGGAGGAGCTCGACTTCCATCAAGTTGAGAAAAATCTTGTACATGTCTTAAAATTAGCGCATGTCTACCAAGAAAGGGAATAATGTGAAAAAGAAACTGAAGTTAACTGGATTATTAGGAGCAGCCTTATTGGTCTTGACAGCTTGTGGGACCTCTCAAGTGACAGCTCAGTCGACAGGTGGTTGGGAACGTTTTGTCTACTTCTTTGCCGAAGCCATTCGCTTCTTGTCATTTGGCGGAAGTATCGGTGTGGGGATTATCGTCTTTACCATTGTCATCCGGACGGTCCTCTTGCCGCTTTTCCAATATCAAATGAATTCAACCCGCAAGATGCAGGAAATTCAACCCCTACTCAAGGAATTGCAAGCCAAGTATCCTGGAAAGGATCTAGATAGTCGGACCAAGCTTTCTGAAGAGATGCGGGCCCTTTACAAGGAAAAAGGCGTCAAAACATCTTCAGCCTTTCTTCCTCTCTTGATTCAGATGCCGGTTTTGATGGCCTTATTCCAAGCGCTGAGCCGTGTAGAATTCCTTAAAGTCGGTCACTTCCTTTGGTTGGACCTTGGCGCGATCGACCCGACTTACATCTTGCCGGTTCTTGCAGCTCTCTTCACATTTTTCAGTAGTTGGTTGACCAATAAAGCCATGCCAGAGCGCAATGGGAGTGCAACAACCATGATGTATGTGATGCCTGTGATGATCTTCTTCTTTGCCTTGTTCTCAGCCAGCGGGGTCGCACTCTACTGGGTGACTTCCAATGCTTACCAAGTCGGACAGACCTATCTCTTGAACAACCCCTTCAAGATTATCGCAGAGCGTGAAGCAAAAGAGCAAGCTTCGCGAGACATGGAAAAACAAAAACGCCGTGCCCTAAACAAAGCACAGAAAAAGAAAAAATAAGAAAGAGGTGGACATATGGTCCTATATACTGGAGCAACTGTTGAAGAAGCCATTCAAAAAGGCCTGAACGATTTAGATATTCCCCGTATGAAGGCACACATTACAGTTGTAGCGCGTGAGAAGAAAGGTTTTCTTGGCTTGTTTGGGAAAAAACCAGCCCAGGTTGAGATTGAGCCGATTGCAGAAACAACGGTTGTGAAAGCCAATCAAAAAGCCGTCAAAGGTGTCCCAGATGAAATCAATGCGCAAAACGAGCCGGTTAAGACAGTGAGCGAAGCAACGGTCGATCTCGGACGCGTCGTTGCAGCGATCAAAAAGGTCGAAGAAGAAGGAGAAGTTGTCTCTGAAGAAATCAAGACAGAAATCCTCAAACATGACAAAGAAGCAGATACCGTTCTTGAAGAAAAAGGGCATGAACATATCCTTGAGAAGGTTAAAGAACCAGTAGCAAAAGAATCAAATGAGTCTGATTTCTCAAACCTTGGTATCGAAGTAGAGGAAAACTACAATATCGAAGAAGTCGTCACAGATGTGACAGCCTATGTTCAAACAGTAATCGATGAAATGGATGTGGATGCGACCATCTCAAGTAGTCACAACCGCCGTACGGTCAATATGCAAATTGATACCAATGAGCCAGGACGTGTCATCGGCTACCATGGAAAAGTCTTGAAGGCTCTTCAACTCTTGGCACAAAACTATCTTTATAACCGCTACTCAAAGAATTTTTACATTACCATTAATGTGAATGACTATGTAGAACACCGGGCGGAAGTTCTTCAAAGCTATGCTCAGAAGTTGGCAACGCGTGCCCTTGAAGACGGGCAAGCCCAACAGACAGATCCAATGTCAAATAGTGAACGGAAAATCATTCACCGTATCGTCTCTAAGATGGAAGGGGTCACTAGCTACTCTGAAGGCGAAGAACCAAATCGTTACGTGGTGGTAGACATCGAAGGATAATCTAGCGATTATTTCTCATGAGGGAGAGATGGGATTGAGCCTCTCTCTCTTTTTGTTGGGAGTAGAAAGGAAACAGATGACATTTGCAGCGATTCGAGAGTTTTTAAAGCTTCAAGGAATCAAATACCAGTCACCAGCGAAGGCAGGAGTGTTAGCCCAAGAGATGGAACAGTACCGCGCAATGGGGCAGGCAGCTCGTAAGGAATTTACGGATTTGGTCTCAGCCTTTCAGCAGCGTCACCCCTATTTGGAGCAAGATCGGACCAGCCAGTGGATGAACCAGGCTCAAGTCTTGCGTCCTCATTTTTGGGCCTATCTAAAAGGAGAAGGAACGATGGCAGAGCCCATGTTTGCCTTGAGACTCTATGGAGACGCAGCTGATTTTGGAGTTTCCTTAGAGGTGAGCTTTATCGAGCGAAAAAAAGATGATCAGAGCCTTCCAAAGCAACACAAGGTTCTCACACTTCCCATCTCTCAACCAGTCTATTACCTTGCTCAGGAAAATGGTGAGAGTCGAAGGGTAGAAGGAACAGAAAAGAATCGCCATGATCTGTTACAAGCAGTAGCAGAAGGAGCGGTTCGTAAGGTCCTCGTCAAATACGATGTTTCTTTAGTTGAGGAAGGTTCTCTTGAAGCTATCTTGGATCAGTTGCAAGAGGCGCTGGTGGCTCTGAAACCCTATTACTTGGCAACCCGTCAGGTGTAGAAAGGTTTTCTCCGACCTGTATTTGCAACAATTTTGCCATAGCTATTGACAAATAGAACTGAATCCGATAGAATAGTAAAGTATGTTTAGTAACTGATCACAACTAGCCGGCTAAACGAATACAAAATCTATGAGGAGGTATTCATCGTGAAACGTACTTATCAACCAAGTAAACTTCGTCGTGCGCGCAAACATGGTTTCCGTCACCGTATGGCAACTAAAAATGGTCGTCGCGTATTGGCAGCTCGTCGTCGTAAAGGACGCAAAGTTTTGGCTGCCTAATTCAGATAAAAACCTAAAAACCAGTAGAAACTCGAGACTACTGGTTTTTGTTTTGTCCGAAAGTGAATTTAGAGGCGCTTTCTGCTATAATAGAAAGAAGAAAAACTCGGAAGAAAAGGAAGATCATGCAGATTTTTGATACCCACACCCATCTCAATGTGGAAGAATTCGCAGGAAAAGAACAAGAAGAGCTCGACTTGGCCAAGGAATTGGGGGTTGTAGCCCACAATATCGTTGGTTTTGACAAACCGACGATTGAGCGTGCCATAGAGTTGGTAGACCAGCATCCAGAACTCTATCTCACGCTTGGTTGGCACCCCACTGAGGCAGGAGATTATAGTCCTGAAGTGGAGGCCTATTTACTTGAACAGCTAAAACATCCTAAAGTTGTCGCACTCGGAGAAATCGGTCTGGATTACCACTGGATGACAGCACCAAAAGATGTCCAAGAAAAGGTTTTTCGGCGTCAGATTCAATTGTCTAAGGACTTGGACCTCCCCTTTGTGGTGCATACACGCGATGCTTTAGAAGATACTTATGCCATCATCAAGAGTGAAGGAGTCGGTCCTCGCGGTGGGATCATGCATTCTTTCTCAGGAAGTTTAGAAGAAGCGAAACGCTTCATGGATTTGGGAATGATGATTTCCTTTTCTGGAGTGGTGACCTTTAAGAAAGCCACAGATGTCCAAGAAGCGGCAGCTGGCCTTCCGTTAGACAAGATCTTGGTTGAAACAGATGCTCCTTACCTGGCACCAGTTCCCAAACGTGGTCGGGAAAATAAAACAGCCTACACTCGTTATGTGGTAGATTTTATTGCAGAACTACGTGGCTTAACAACAGAAGAAGTGGCTCAGGCAACCTATGACAATGCAAGAAAGGTATTTGGCCTTGACTGAGAAAAGAAAAATACCAGAAGTAATTGTCGTGGAGGGCAAGGACGACACAGCTAATCTCCGTCGTTTTTATGAGGTGGATACCTATGAAACGCGAGGCTCTGCGATCGATCAAGATGACTTGGAACGAATTGCTACCTTGCAAGAGTTGCGTGGGGTCATTGTCTTTACCGATCCAGACTATAATGGCGAGCGCATTCGCAAGATCATTATGCAAGAGGTGCCCCAAGCCAAACATGCCTTTTTAAATCGTGGTGAAGCAGTCCCCAAATCCAAGACCAAGGGGCGTTCTCTTGGAGTGGAGCATGCGAACTTTGAAGATTTAGAAAAAGCCCTAGCTGGACTGGTCGGGTCTTACGAAGATGAAAATTTCTTTGATATCACAAAGACCGACTTGATGCGTCTTGGACTGTTGATGGGAAGCGATAGTCGCAAACGACGGGAATATCTAGGCGAGGCCTTGCGCATCGGCTACTGCAATGGCAAGCAATTGATCAAACGCTTGGAATTGTTTGGAATCAGCTTGGCTGAGGTTGAGGATGCTATGAAAAGTTATGAGAATAACTAAGAGAACCTCAAATGTAAGTAGAAGGTGTTACAATAGTAGTAAATAAAGTTATTTCTAGGAGATTCATCTTAAAAAAATCAAATAGAAATGTGTAAAAGAATAACAATATGAAAATAATCGTTGATAGAGAATCTGTCTGTATGGGGGACGATGTTTTTCCTCATGAAGTGGAATTTGAAGTCTCTGAAGACATGACGGTGAAAGAATTTTTTGATTTTCTAGAAAAGGAACGTTATTTACCATCTATTCAAGGCAACAATGTCGCCTGGGAACTTCGAAATCGAAATGGGGAACAAGGTGTTTATTTTACTAAAACACGAGAGATCATCCATCCGGAAGCAGTATTAAAAGAGATGTTGGAAGGAATTGCTGAGACTCCCTTGTTTGTTTTACTCTATCATTCTACCCCGGAAGCATACTATATTAGAAAAGAGAAGAGAAGAGATGAGAATTGCAGATTATAGCGTGACCAAAGCAGTGCTGGAGCGTCACGGTTTTACCTTTAAAAAATCCTTCGGACAAAACTTTCTGACCGATACCAACATCCTTCAAAAAATTGTGGATACGGCAGAGATTGATAAGCAAGTCAATGTCATCGAAATCGGTCCCGGAATCGGTGCTTTGACAGAGTTTCTAGCAGAAAATGCGTCAGAAGTCATGGCCTTTGAGATTGATGACCGCTTAGTTCCCATCTTAGCGGATACCTTGCGGGATTTTGACAATGTAACAGTCTTCAACCAAGACATCCTCAAGGTAGACCTCAACCAGTATATCGCGGAATTTAAAAATCCAGAGCTTCCGATTAAGGTAGTGGCTAACCTTCCTTATTACATCACGACTCCCATCCTCATGCACTTGATCGAGTCTAAAATTCCTTTCCAAGAATTTGTGGTTATGATGCAAAAAGAGGTGGCAGACCGCATCTCAGCCGAACCTAATACCAAGGCTTACGGGTCTTTATCCATTGCAGTCCAATACTATATGACGGCTAAGGTGGCCTTTATCGTGCCCCGCACCGTCTTTGTGCCAGCGCCAAATGTCGACTCGGCCATCCTCAAGATGGTGCGTCGCGAAGAACCGGCAGTGGCCGTCAAGGATGAAGATTTCTTCTTCTCTGTCAGCAAGGCTAGCTTTGTCCACCGCCGCAAAACGCTTTGGAACAACTTGAGCAGTCGCTTTGGCAAGACCGAAGAAATCAAAGCCAAACTGGAAGCAGGAATCCAAGCTGCAGGCCTGCAACCATCTGTGCGAGGAGAAGCTCTTAGTTTAGAAGACTTCGCCCGCTTAGCAGATGGCCTTCTAGAAGCAGGAATAAAATAACAGAAAAGCCATAGGTTATAACCTATGGCTTATTTGCATCGTAAGGAAAGGACGGGATTTGAACCCGCGCGTGAAGAAAATCCACTTGCCGGATTTCGAGTCCGGTGCCGTACCAAGCTGGGCCACCTTTCCAAGATGCGGAGAAAGGGATTTGAACCCTCACGCCCGAAGGGGCACATGCGCCTGAAGCATGCGTGTCTGCCGTTCCACCACCTCCGCATAGTTCTATTATACACTTTTTAGGAAAATTGCCAAGGAAAAAAAGGAAACACGTCAAAGTCCCTAACATGAAAACCATAGACAGTATGAGACTACAACCTGTTACAGGAAGTGCTTGCAGATTTTCTTATCAAGCAATCCAGCCTTATTTCTCATTTTTTGGTATAATAGATAGTATTAATCTCAAAGGAGTGCGATTTGCAAGGAACCATCGTCAAGGCCTTGGCTGGCTTCTACTATGTGGAGTCAGACGGCCATATTTACCAGACACGGGCTCGTGGAAATTTTAGAAAAAAAGGACAGACTCCTTATGTGGGGGATCAGGTAGAGTTCTCTGCTGAAGAGAATTCGGAAGGCTACATTTTGAGTATTGCCCCTCGAAAAAATAGCCTCGTGCGCCCTCCGATTGTCAATATTGATCAGGCAGTAGTCATCATGTCGGCTAAGGAGCCGGATTTTAATGCTAATCTCTTGGACCGTTTTCTGGTTCTTCTAGAACACAAGGGGATTCATCCTATTGTGTATATTTCCAAATTGGACTTGCTAGAAGATATGGAAGACATCCACTACTACCAAGGAATCTATCAGGCCATTGGCTATGATTTTGTCTTGTCGATTGAGGAACTTTTGCCCCTTTTAACTCATAAAACCACCGTCTTTATGGGACAGACCGGTGTCGGAAAATCGACCTTGCTCAATAAAATCGCTCCGGACCTGGAGCTTGAAACGGGTGAGATTTCAGATAGTCTGGGGCGTGGTCGACACACGACCCGAGCTGTCAGCTTTTACCATTTAAATGGAGGAAAGATTGCGGATACACCAGGTTTTTCATCCCTTGATTATGAAGTGACAACCAGTGAAGATTTAAATCAAGCCTTTCCAGAAATCGCAGACGTGAGCCACTCTTGTAAGTTTCGTACCTGTACCCACACGCATGAGCCTACTTGTGCGGTAAAACCAGCCGTTGAAACAGAGGAAATTGCGACTTTCCGATATGAGGATTACCTGCAATTTCTAAGTGAGATTGAAAATCGTCGCGAAACCTATAAAAAAGTTTCGAAAAAAATGCCAAAATAGGAGACATTAGAAGAATGAAAACAATGAAACTAGCACCCTCAATTTTGAGTGCAGATTATGCCAATTTTGAAAGTGAGTTGAAACGCTTAGAAGCAGCTGGAGCTGACTATGCTCATATCGATGTCATGGATGGTCATTTTGTGCCAAATATCAGCTTTGGGGCTGGAGTCGTAGAGAGTATGCGTCCGCATAGCAAGTTGGTCTTTGATTGCCACTTGATGGTGACTAATCCCGAACACCACATTGAAGAATTTGCCCGTGCAGGTGCGGATATCATCAGCATTCATGTGGAAGCGACTCCTCATATCCATGGAGCTCTTCAAAAAATTCGTCAAGCCGGTGTGAAAGCTAGTGTTGTGATTAATCCAGGAACTCCTGTAGACAGTATCAAACACGTCTTGAACTTGGTGGATCAAGTCTTAGTCATGACCGTTAATCCAGGATTCGGTGGCCAAGCCTTCTTGCCTGAAACCATGGACAAAGTGCGCGAATTAGCCGCTCTTCGTGAAGAAAAAGGTTTAGACTTTGATATCGAAGTGGATGGCGGAATTGATGGCCAAAGTATTTCCCAAGCAAAAGAAGCGGGGGCCAATGTCTTTGTAGCAGGCTCTTATGTCTTTAATGGAGATGTCAATGAGCGCGTTCAAACGCTCCGAGATGCCATCAATGGTTAATATAGGAGTATTAGCAGGTGGAGATTCTTCTCTACTACCAAAAGATCAAGAGCTTTACGTAGGTGTCGATGGAGGCTGTTTGAAGTTGCTGGAACAAGGCTTGCCTTTAGATATGGCTGTGGGGGATTTTGATTCCATTTCTGAAACTGATTTGAGCAAGATCCGCACCCAAGCCAAGCAAGTGGTTCAGTCCGTCCCTGAAAAGAACGATACGGATTTGGAATTGGCCTTGAAAGCAGTCTTTGAAGCCTATCCAGATGCTGCAGTCACAGTTTACGGTGCCTTTGGTGGTCGCTTGGATCACTTCTTGTCTAATATCTTTTTGCCGACCGATCCAGACCTAGCTCCCTATATGGAGCAGATCCAATTAGTCGATGGTCAAAATCGTCTGATTTACAGACCAGTTGGCTGCCATGAGATTCAGCCAGATCCTACTAAGCCCTATGTTGGTTTTATGCCTGTCGGACAAGGTCGCGTAGAGATCACAGGGGCCAAGTATCCGCTCCATCCGGAGAATTATTTTTTGAAGGCCATGTATGGCTCCAATGAATTTTTAGATCAACCGATTCAAGTGAGTCTCGACCGTGGCTATCTTGTCATTGTTTATAGTAAAGACAGAGGTTAATATGAATATCATTCTGCTTCTGATTGGCCTGCTTAATCTGGGCCTCCTCATCTATCTCTTGCAACGGTCAGATGACACAAGACCGGCTTTACGAGAGATGCTGGAAGACCACGAGGATCATTTGACAGACCAGTTGGACTATCGTTTTGAAAAAGAAAGACAAGCAAGCCAGATTGCCAATCAACAGTTAGAAATCGCGCTGACAGATCGCTTGACTGAGATGCGAGTGGAGATCCACCAACAGACGACAGCTCTACGCGCTGAGATAAATGAGCACTTCACCAAAAATCGGGATAAAACAGATGAGCGCATGCGCCAGATTCAAGAGTCCAATGAAGTGCGGCTAGAACAGATGCGTCAAACGGTAGAAGAAAAGTTGGAGAAAACCTTGCAACACCGCTTGCAGACTTCCTTTGAGACTGTTTCGAAACAGTTGGAATCGGTCAATAAAGGGCTGGGAGAAATGCAGACGGTGGCGAGAGATGTTGGAACTCTCAATAAAGTTCTTTCCAACACTAAGACCCGTGGGATTATGGGCGAATTGCAGCTGGGACAAATCATTGAAGATATTTTGACGCCAGCCCAGTATGAGCGAGAATTTATCACTGTTCCCCAGTCCAGTGAGCGCGTGGAGTACGCTATCAAGCTTCCGGGACAAGGAGAGGAACCAGTCTATTTGCCAATTGACTCTAAGTTCCCTCTGGAAGACTA
Source organism: Streptococcus sp. 20925_1_77 (assembly GCF_041432125.1). Classification (NCBI taxonomy): domain Bacteria; kingdom Bacillati; phylum Bacillota; class Bacilli; order Lactobacillales; family Streptococcaceae; genus Streptococcus; species Streptococcus sp. 20925_1_77. The sequence continues at coordinate 44,319 of NZ_JAPVZB010000010.1, read as the reverse complement.
CTATCGTTTGGAAGAAGCTTATGAATCAGGAGAGAAAGAGGAGATCGAGCGTTACCGAAAGGCCCTTCTTGCTAGTATCAAGCGTTTTGCCAAAGAAATCCAACAAAAATACCTCTTTCCACCAGCGACAACTAATTTCGGAATTCTCTTTTTGCCAACTGAAGGCCTCTATTCCGAAGTGGTTCGCAATCCAGAGTTCTTCGATCGCTTGCGTCGGGAAGAACAAATTTTAGTAGCTGGTCCAAGCACGCTATCTGCCCTTTTGAACTCCTTGTCTGTCGGCTTTAAAACGCTCAATATTCAAAAAAGTGCAGACGATATCAGTAAAGTGTTAGGATCGGTTAAATCAGAATTTCATAAGTTTGGAGGGATTCTCGCCAAGACCCAGCGTCATTTAAAGAATGCTTCCAATAATATTGATGATTTGCTAACCAGACGGACCAGTGCCATCGAGCGGACGCTCCGCCAAATCGAAAGCGATGAAGACCTGCTGGGACTAGATGTATATATAGAAGATGGAGAAGATGATGGTCAAAATTAACCAAATGAAAAAAGATGAATTGTTCGAAGGATTCTATTTGATCAAGTCAGCAGAAGTGCGTCAAACGCGGGCTGGGAAGAACTATCTAGCCTTTGTGTTTCAGGATGAGACCGGCACGATCGAAGGCAAATTATGGGACGCTCAACCCCACAATGTAGAGAGCTTTATAGCTGGGCGCGTGGTCCATATGTCAGGACGTCGGGAGGTTTACAATAATACTCCGCAAGTCAATCAGCTGAACATGCGCTTGCCACAAGCAGGTGAGCCTAACAATCCAGCAGACTTCAAAGAAAAACCACCAGTAGATCCCAAGGAATTGCATGAATACCTATCAAACATGATTTTCAAAATTGAAAATCCAGTCTGGCAACGGATTGTCCGTGCCCTCTATGGAAAATATGAGAAAGAGTTTTATAGCTATCCAGCTGCTAAGACCAACCACCATGCCTTTGAAGCAGGCCTTGCTTATCATACGGCGACCATGGTCCGCTTGGCAGATAGTATCGGTGATATCTATCCTCAGTTGAATAAGAGTTTGCTCTTTGCAGGGATTATGTTACACGATTTGGCCAAAGTGATCGAGTTGACGGGACCTGAAAATACGGAGTACACTGTTCGGGGCAACCTCATCGGCCACATTGCACTGATTGATGAAGAAATCACCAAGGTCTTGCAAGACTTAAAGATTGATGACCAAAAAGAAGAAGTGATCGTCCTTCGCCATGTGATCTTGAGTCACCATGGCTTGCTCGAATATGGAAGCCCAGTTCGCCCCAAGATCATGGAAGCAGAGATTATTCATATGATCGACAATTTGGATGCAGAGATGATGATGATGACGACAGCTCTTGGCTTAATTGGGCCTGGCGAGATGACCAATAAAATCTTTGCTATGGAAAACCGATCTTTCTATAAACCGAATATCGATCAGTAAAAACAGAGATAAATACGGAAACTATTCCAAAAAAAAGAAAAAAATTAGGGAAAAACGGCCTTCTGTAAATCAGAATGTTCGTTTTTTTCGCTTCTTATGGTATAATGATAGAAAAAACTACATGGTGAGAAAATGAAATTAAGAAGAAGTGAACGGATGGTCGTGATTTCTAATTACTTGATCAACCATCCCTATGAATTGACTAGCCTCAATACTTTTGCGGAAAAGTATGAGTCAGCGAAGTCTTCCATCTCAGAAGATATCGTGATTATCAAGCGGGCTTTTGAAGAGATGGAAATTGGAAATATTGAGACCATCACAGGAGCTGGAGGAGGCGTGATCTTTACGCCGTCTATCTCAGATCAAGAATCCAAAGAAATCGTTGAGGATCTTTGCAAGCAACTGTCTGAAAGTGATCGTATCCTTCCTGGTGGCTACATATACTTGTCTGATCTTTTGAGCAATCCTAAGATTTTGAATCGGATCGGACGCATCATTGCCAAAGCCTTCCGGGACAGGAAGATTGATGCTGTCATGACCGTAGCGACCAAGGGAGTTCCTCTAGCTAATGCAGTAGCGAATGTCTTGAATGTTCCATTCGTCATTGTCCGTCGTGATTTGAAAATCACTGAAGGATCAACCGTTAGTGTCAACTATGTTTCAGGCTCAAGTGGGGATCGCATTGAGAAAATGTTCCTTTCAAAACGGAGCCTAAAAGCAGGAAGCCGGGTCTTGATTGTCGATGACTTCCTTAAAGGTGGCGGAACGATTAACGGGATGGTCAGTCTCTTGGCTGAATTCGATTCAGAATTGGCAGGAGTAGCTGTCTTTGCAGATAATGCTGTAACCGACCGTGAGTTCTTTGAACACAAATCCTTATTGCGTGTGACCAACATCGATGTGAAAGAAAATAAATTGAGTGTCGAAGTTGGGAATATCTTTGATTAAGAGCAATTAAGGAGGATCAGAAAGTGAAAAGAATTTTAGATCGATTTGATAATAGTCCTTTGTGGATTCGTTTGGTGACAGTTCTGTCTCTATCCTTTATTTTGGTAGCTGGCTTGTATACCGTTAAAAAGAATACGGCTGCCCAGGTAACGACAGAAATTCAACCTGCTAAAAAAACAGGTTCCCTTCCAGTGAAAAAGGAAACAAAGGAAGAAAAAGAAAAGAAGGAAGAAAAGAAAAATACAGAAGCTGCTGAAAAAGCAGTCGTTCAAATGGAAACGACTCCGAGTCAAGATTCTGTGAACGCTGCCCAAGCTGCTGTGAAGAAAGTAAAAGATGCAACTCAAAAGGAATCGCTTGAAGCTCGTATTCAATACATTGCTAACTATTATGGACTGGCCTATGAGAGTGATACTGCGACAACGCAGCAGACTCAAACAGACGCTAATGCCAACGCAAACGCTAATGCCAATGCTGGAGTAGCTGGAGCTAATGCGACAGTTCAATCACAACAGCAACAACAGTATGCTCCGGCTGCAGATGCAGGGGCAGAAGAACCTGCTCAAGCTGGTCAATAATGAACTTTTTCGACTTCTTTAAAAAATAAAAAAACATCTTGCAATCAAAGTGCCGTCATGTTATAATAATAGACGGTACTTTTTACTTTTGGTCTCTCAAGAGTGTACAGGGACGTGCTGACAAATGTTGCAAAAGTACACACAGATGGTAGCTGTCACCAAGTGTATCATCACCAAAAATAAAAAAATTCACAGGAGAATGTAGATGCCTACAATTAACCAATTGGTTCGCAAACCGCGTAAATCAAAAGTAGAAAAATCTAAATCACCAGCTTTGAACGTTGGTTACAACAGTCATAAAAAAGTTCAAACAAACGTTTCTTCACCACAAAAACGTGGTGTTGCAACTCGTGTTGGAACAATGACACCTAAGAAACCTAACTCAGCCCTTCGTAAATTCGCTCGTGTACGTTTGAGCAACTTGATCGAAGTTACTGCTTATATCCCAGGTATCGGACACAACTTGCAAGAACACAGCGTGGTTCTTCTTCGTGGTGGACGTGTAAAAGACCTTCCAGGGGTACGTTACCATATCGTCCGTGGAGCACTTGATACTGCAGGTGTAAACGATCGTAAACAAGGCCGTTCTAAATACGGTACTAAAAAACCAAAAGCATAAGGAAAGGGGATAAAGAGAAATGAGTCGTAAAAACCGTGCGCCTAAACGCGATGTATTGCCAGATCCGCTTTACAATTCACAATTAGTTACTCGTCTTATCAACCGCGTTATGCTTGATGGTAAACGTGGTACAGCTGCTTCAATCGTTTACGGAGCTTTCGAACAAATTAAAGAAGCTACTGGAAATGATGCTCTTGAAGTATTTGAAACAGCTATGGAAAACATCATGCCTGTACTTGAAGTACGTGCTCGCCGTGTCGGTGGTTCTAACTACCAAGTCCCAGTTGAAGTTCGTCCAGAACGTCGTACAACCCTTGGACTTCGTTGGTTGGTAACAATCGCTCGTCAACGTGGTGAACACACAATGGTTGATCGTCTTGCAAAAGAAATCTTGGATGCAGCGAACAACACTGGTGCAGCTGTTAAGAAACGTGAAGATACTCACCGTATGGCTGAAGCTAACCGTGCATTCGCACACTTCCGTTGGTAAGATCATGATGCTAGGAACGGCAAGGATGCAAAGTGAAAATAGGAAACTGACGCAGTATTCGATGAATACAAGGAAGTTTCTCTTTTTCACACAGCATCCCGTTCCGGCTCAGATCGGCTAACTTGAGCTTTTAGCCCGAGTTCAACCCAGCAATGAGTTGAAACCAACAAATCATGAAAACAATGAGAACGGGTAGGTCCTGCCTATCCGTTTTTATTAAATCATGTTATAATAGAATATAGAAATAAAAAATATAGGAGAAACAAACCTCATGGCACGCGAATTTTCACTTGAAAAAACTCGTAATATCGGTATCATGGCTCACGTCGATGCTGGTAAAACAACTACAACTGAGCGTATCCTTTACTACACTGGTAAGATTCACAAAATCGGTGAAACTCACGAAGGTGCGTCACAAATGGACTGGATGGAGCAAGAGCAAGAACGTGGTATCACTATCACATCTGCCGCTACAACAGCTCAATGGAAAGACACTCGTGTAAACATCATCGACACACCAGGACACGTGGACTTCACTATCGAAGTTCAACGTTCACTCCGCGTTTTGGACGGTGCTGTAACCGTTCTTGACTCACAATCAGGTGTTGAACCTCAAACTGAAACAGTTTGGCGTCAAGCAACTGAATACGGAGTTCCACGTATCGTATTCGCAAACAAGATGGATAAAATCGGTGCTGACTTCCTTTACTCAGTAAGCACACTTCATGACCGTCTTCAAGCAAACGCTCACCCAATTCAATTGCCAATCGGTGCTGAAGATGACTTCCGCGGAATCATTGACTTGATCAAGATGAAAGCTGAAATCTATACGAACGACCTTGGTACAGATATCCTTGAAGAAGATATTCCAGCTGAATACCTTGAACAAGCTCAAGAATACCGTGAAAAATTGGTTGAAGCAGTTGCTGAAACTGATGAAGACTTGATGATGAAATACCTTGAAGGGGAAGAAATCACAAACGAAGAATTGAAAGCTGGTATCCGTAAAGCAACAATCAACGTTGAATTCTACCCAGTACTTTGTGGTTCTGCCTTCAAGAACAAAGGGGTTCAATTGATGTTGGATGCAGTCCTTGACTACCTTCCAAGCCCACTTGATATCCCTGCAATCAAGGGTGTAAACCCAGATACAGACGAAGAAGAAGAACGTCCAGCATCTGATGATGAGCCATTTGCAGCTCTTGCCTTCAAGATCATGACTGACCCATTCGTAGGTCGTTTGACATTCTTCCGTGTTTACTCAGGTGTCTTGAACTCAGGTTCATACGTATTGAACACTTCTAAAGGTAAACGTGAACGTATCGGACGTATCCTTCAAATGCACGCCAACACTCGTAAAGAAATTGAAACAGTTTACTCTGGTGATATCGCTGCTGCCGTTGGTTTGAAAGATACAACAACTGGTGACTCATTGACAGATGAAAAAGCAAAAATCATCCTTGAATCAATCGAAGTTCCAGAACCAGTTATCCAATTGATGGTTGAGCCTAAATCTAAAGCAGACCAAGACAAGATGGGTATCGCCCTTCAAAAATTGGCTGAAGAAGATCCAACATTCCGCGTTGAAACAAACCCTGAAACTGGTGAAACAGTTATCTCTGGTATGGGTGAGTTGCACTTGGATGTCCTTGTTGACCGTATGAAACGTGAATTCAAGGTTGAAGCTAACGTTGGTGCTCCTCAAGTATCTTACCGTGAAACATTCCGCGCTTCTACACAAGCACGTGGATTCTTCAAACGTCAATCTGGTGGTAAAGGTCAGTTTGGTGATGTTTGGATCGAATTTACTCCAAACGAAGAAGGTAAAGGATTCGAGTTCGAAAATGCGATTGTCGGTGGTGTGGTTCCACGTGAATTCATCCCTGCAGTAGAAAAAGGACTTCAAGAATCTATGGCGAACGGTGTTCTTGCTGGTTACCCAATGGTTGACGTAAAAGCTAAGCTTTACGATGGTTCATACCACGATGTCGACTCATCTGAAACTGCCTTCAAGATCGCTGCATCTCTTGCGCTTAAAGAAGCTGCTAAGACTGCACAACCAGCTATCCTTGAACCAATGATGCTTGTAACTATCACAGTTCCTGAAGAAAACCTTGGGGATGTTATGGGGCACGTAACTGCTCGTCGTGGACGTGTAGATGGTATGGAAGCACACGGTGCAAGCCAAATCGTTCGTGCTTATGTACCACTTGCTGAAATGTTCGGTTACGCTACTGTTCTTCGTTCTGCAACTCAAGGACGTGGTACTTTCATGATGGTATTTGACCACTACGAAGATGTACCAAAATCAGTACAAGAAGAAATCATTAAAAAAGCTAAAGGTGAAGCTTAATTTACCAAAGCTAGAAAACTCTTCCCGTTTAGGGAAGGGTTTTTGTTTGTCTGGGAAGGCTAGAGGTTAAATGGTAGTAGAGAAAACGTCATTTCCATGGATCAAGACTTTGTGAAAAACTTTAATAAAAAAGGTCTCGAACTAGGATAAATCTTGCTTTTCGTTGGGAAATAGTTGCTTTTTAATGCAATAAAGTATATAATAGAGACTGTTAAAAGATGTTTGGCGCTGTGTCAAGTTACTCTTTTCACAAAAAAATTTTTTGATTTTCATAAGGAGGAAATCACGAATGGTAGTTAAAGTTGGTATTAACGGTTTCGGTCGTATCGGTCGTCTTGCTTTCCGTCGTATCCAAAACGTAGAAGGTGTTGAAGTTACTCGCATCAACGACCTTACAGATCCAGTTATGCTTGCACACTTGTTGAAATACGATACAACTCAAGGTCGTTTCGACGGTACTGTGGAAGTTAAAGAAGGTGGATTCGAAGTTAACGGTAAATTCGTTAAAGTTTCTGCTGAACGCGATCCAGAACAAATCGACTGGGCTAACGACGGTGTAGAAATCGTTCTTGAAGCAACTGGTTTCTTTGCTACTAAAGCAGCTGCTGAAAAACACTTGCATGCTGGTGGTGCTAAGAAAGTTGTTATCACTGCTCCTGGTGGATCAGATGTTAAAACAGTCGTATTTAACACTAACCACGATATTCTTGATGGTACTGAAACAGTTATCTCAGGTGCTTCATGTACTACAAACTGCTTGGCTCCAATGGCTAAAGCTCTTCAAGATAACTTCGGTGTTGTTGAAGGATTGATGACTACTATCCACGCTTACACTGGTGACCAAATGATCCTTGACGGTCCACACCGTAAAGGTGACCTTCGTCGTGCACGCGCTGGTGCTGCTAACATCGTTCCAAACTCAACTGGTGCTGCTAAAGCAATCGGTTTGGTTATCCCTGAATTGAACGGTAAATTGGACGGAGCTGCACAACGCGTTCCTACTCCAACTGGATCAGTAACTGAATTGGTAGTTGTTCTTGAAAAGAACGTTACTGTTGATGAAGTAAATGCAGCTATGAAAGCTGTTGCTAACGAATCATACGGTTACACTGAAGATCCAATCGTTTCTTCAGACGTTGTAGGTATGTCTTACGGATCATTGTTTGACGCAACTCAAACTAAAGTTCTTGACGTTGACGGTAAACAATTGGTTAAAGTTGTTTCATGGTATGACAACGAAATGTCTTACACTGCACAACTTGTTCGTACTCTTGAATACTTCGCAAAAATTGCTAAATAATTCATGCGTATGATGAGAGGAGGGAAACCTCCTCTTTTTTGAACTTATGGAGATACAAATCATCCAAAGTATAGGGAATCCAGCTCAATAAGAGGTGAAATCATCGAATTTTGCTACCTCTTTTACAGCTTTTGTGATATAATTATCATGTATTAAAAAAAGAAGGAGTCATATCTTATGGCAAAATTGACTGTTAAAGACGTTGACTTGAAAGGGAAAAAAGTTCTCGTTCGTGTTGACTTCAACGTTCCTGTAAAAGATGGCGTGATCACTAACGATAACCGTATCACTGCAGCTCTTCCAACTATCAAGTATATCCTTGAACAAGGTGGACGTGCAATCCTCTTCTCTCACCTTGGACGTGTAAAAGAAGAAGCAGATAAAGAAGGTAAATCACTTGCTCCTGTAGCTGCTGACTTGGCTGCTAAATTGGGTCAAGACGTTAAATTTATCCCAGGTGTTACACGTGGTGCTGAATTGGAAGCAGCTGTTAACGCTCTTGAAGATGGGCAAGTTCTCTTGGTTGAAAACACTCGTTTCGAAGATGTTGATGGCAAGAAAGAATCTAAAAACGATCCTGAACTTGGTAAATACTGGGCATCACTTGGAGATGGTATTTTCGTAAACGATGCATTTGGTACTGCTCACCGTGCACACGCATCTAACGTTGGTATCTCTGCAAACGTTGAAAAAGCTGTTGCTGGTTTCCTTCTTGAAAACGAAATTGCTTACATCAAAGAAGCAGTTGAAGCTCCAGAACGTCCATTCGTAGCTATCCTTGGTGGATCTAAAGTATCTGACAAGATCGGTGTTATCGAAAACTTGCTTGAAAAAGCTGATAAAGTTCTTATCGGTGGTGGGATGACTTACACATTCTACAAAGCACAAGGTATCGAAATCGGTAACTCACTTGTAGAAGAAGACAAATTGGATGTGGCGAAAGCTCTTCTTGAAAAATCAAACGGCAAATTGATCTTGCCAGTTGACTCAAAAGAAGCGAACGCATTTGCTGACTACACTGAAGTGAAAGACACTGAAGGTGAAGCAGTAGATCCAGGATTCCTTGGTCTTGATATCGGTCCTAAATCAATCGCTAAATTCGATCAAGAATTGACTGGTGCGAAAACAGTTGTATGGAATGGTCCTATGGGTGTATTTGAAAACCCTGACTTCCAAGCTGGTACAATCGGTGTAATGGACGCTATCGTGAAACAACCAGGCGTTAAATCAATCATCGGTGGTGGTGACTCAGCTGCCGCAGCGATCAACCTTGGACGTGCAGACAAATTCTCATGGATCTCTACTGGTGGTGGTGCTTCTATGGAACTCCTTGAAGGTAAAGAACTTCCAGGATTGGCTGCTCTTACAGATAAATAATCTAATGAGAATGAAAAGAGTTGGGAAACCAACTCTTTTTTCTTTCTATTTTTACCTGTTCTCTCCTTTCTGAAAATATGGTAGAATAATAGAGATAGAAAGATAGGTGACCATGGATTACTTTAAACGACACAAATTTGATTGGTCCAAATTCCGTTTGGGGATGAGAACCTTTAAAACAGGGATTGCCGTTTTTATTGTGCTACTTATTTTTGGAATATTTGGCTGGCGCGGCCTTCAGATCGGGACCTTGACAGCTGTTTTTAGTTTGAGGGAAGACTTTGATAAGAGTGTCCACTTCGGGGCTTCGCGTGTCATGGGCAACAGTATCGGGGGTTTTTATGCTGTATTGTTCTTCCTTTTAAAAACGCTCTTTCATGGCGCGTATTGGGTGACTCTGATTTTTGTACCAATTGCGACCATGTTAACCATTATGACAAATGTCGCTATGAATAATAAAGCAGGAATTATCGGAGGAGTTTCGGCAATGCTGATCATTACTCTCTCGATTCCTAACGGAGAAACCTTCTTGTATGTTTTTGCCCGAATATTTGAGACCTTCATCGGCGTTTTTGTTGCGATTTTGGTCAATTCGGATGTCGATCGCATTCGAGATTTTCTCAAGAAGTACAAAAAACCTATGTAAGATTATATAACATTTAATCTTGACATAGATTTTTTTTTCGATATAATAGAATAGAAAGAGGAATGGTATGAAGGAAAAGGAATTACGACGCTCACTGGCTGTCTTCCCGATCGGAAGTGTTATGAAGTTGACCGACTTGACAGCTCGTCAGATTCGTTATTATGAAGATCAAGGGTTAATTTCTCCTGATCGAACAGAAGGCAATCGCCGCATGTATTCATTGGACAATATGGACCGTCTGCTTGAGATCAAAGATTATATTTCAGATGGTTTGAATATTGCGGATATCAAGAAGAGATATGCGGAAAAAGAGCAAGAGCAAACCAAGGTGGTCAGCCAAGAAGCCATTCGTAAGGCTCTTCATCGTGACATTCTTCAGCAAAGTCGCTTCACATCTTCCCCATCGCCATATGGTCAATTTCGTTGATCATTTCATAAGCTTGTAATCTATTTTAAGGAGACAAAAATGTCAATTACTGCTGCAGATATTCGCCGTGAAGTAAAAGAAAAAAATGTTACTTTTATTCGCTTGATGTTCTCTGATATTTTGGGAACTATGAAGAACGTCGAAATTCCAGCTACCGATGAGCAACTGGACAAGGTTCTTTCAAACAAAGCCATGTTTGATGGTTCTTCTATCGAAGGATTTGTCCGTATCAACGAATCAGATATGTATCTTTACCCAGATTTGGATACATGGACAGTCTTCCCTTGGGGAGATGAAAATGGTAGCGTAGCTGGCTTGATCTGTGATGTCTATACGACAGAAGGAGAACCATTTGCAGGAGACCCACGTGGCAACTTGAAACGTGCCCTTCGTCATATGGAAGAGCTTGGATTCAAATCCTTTAACCTTGGTCCAGAACCAGAATTCTTCCTCTTCAAGTTGGACGAAAATGGAGATCCAACTCTTGAAGTAAACGACAAAGGTGGCTATTTTGACTTGGCTCCAACAGACCTTGCAGATAACACTCGTCGTGAAATCGTAAATGTCTTGACCAAGATGGGCTTTGAAGTAGAAGCCAGTCACCACGAAGTAGCCGTTGGTCAGCATGAAATCGACTTTAAGTATGACGAAGTGCTCCGCGCTTGTGACAAGATCCAAATCTTTAAACTCGTTGTGAAAACCATTGCTCGTAAACACGGTTTGTATGCAACCTTTATGGCCAAACCAAAATTTGGAATTGCCGGATCAGGTATGCACTGTAATATGTCTCTCTTTGACCAAGATGGCAACAATGCCTTCTTTGATCCAGAAGATCCACGTGGAATGCAATTGTCAGAAACTGCTTATCACTTCTTGGGTGGTTTGATCAAGCATGCCTACAACTTTACAGCAGTGACAAATCCAACTGTCAATTCTTATAAACGTTTGGTTCCTGGATATGAAGCACCCGTTTATATTGCTTGGGCAGGACGCAACCGTTCCCCATTGGTACGTGTGCCAGCGTCACGTGGTATGGGAACTCGTTTGGAATTGCGTTCAGTAGACCCAATGGCCAATCCTTATGTAGCCTTGGCAGTCTTGCTTGAAGTCGGCCTTCACGGTATTGAAAACAAAATCGAAGCACCTGCTCCAATCGAAGAAAATATCTATGTAATGACACCGGAAGAACGCAGAGCAGCTGGAATTACAGATCTACCTTCTACCCTTCACAATGCCTTGAAAGCCTTGACTGAAGATGATGTGGTAAAAGCCGCCTTGGGTGAGCACATCTACACCAGCTTCCTTGAAGCCAAACGAATTGAATGGGCAAGCTACGCTACCTTCGTATCACAATGGGAAGTAGACAACTATCTAGATCTTTATTAAGAAACAAGAGTAAAGAGCTTGGGAAATATTCCAAGCTCTTCTTTGCTCTTCAAAATGCAACAATAAAACCAGTTGAAACAGTGGTCTCAACTGGTTGTTTTTTTAATTTTCGTCATCTGGTGTGAGAATCATTGGAATAATGATGGGTTCACGTTCCGTGCTTTCGTACAGGAATGGACGAAGAGCATTGACAATCGCACCATTAACGGTTTGGATATTGGCATCTTTGTTCTTCAAGGCGATACGAATGGCATTGAAGAGGATGCGTTGGCTTTCACGGATCAGGTCTCCTGATTCACGCATGTAGATGAAACCACGGCTCAAGATATCTGGTCCTGCCAGAATCATCTTCGATTTGAAGTCAACAGTCGCAACGGCAAGTACGACACCGTCTTCAGAAAGGTCTCTCCGGTCACGAAGAACAGCAGCACCGATTTCACCGATGCGATTTCCATCGACATAGATGTCTTGGGCATTGAAGCTTCCTGCGATACGAGCAGAGTTGGCTGTAAGAGCGAGGACATCACCATTACTCATGATGAAGATATTGTCTTTTTCTACTCCGCAATCACGCGCAAGTCCTGCGTGGATCTTCTGCATCCGGTATTCACCATGGACAGGCATGAAGTATTTTGGTTTGATCAAGCGGAGCATGAGTTTTTGTTCTTGTTGCCCCCCGTGTCCAGAGGTATGGATGTTGTTGATCTTCCCGTGAATGACATCGACACCCGCTTCAGAAATCGTATTGATCAATTTGTTCACACTGGTTGTATTTCCAGGAATCGGGCTAGAAGAGAAGATCACGGTATCTCCTGGTTGGAGTTGCACTTGGCGGTGCGTTCCGTTGGCAATCCGAGAGAGGGCTGCCATTGGCTCTCCTTGGCTTCCTGTACACATGATCAGGATTTCATTGGCCGCATAGTCTTTGATCTCGTTTGGCTCGATAATGGTTCCAGCAGGGACCTTGATGTAGCCAAGCTCGATTCCATTGACGATGGCTTTTTCCATGGAGCGTCCAAAGACGACAATCTTGCGACCTGTCTTGACAGCGGCCTCAGCTGCCTGTTGGAGACGGAAGATATTCGAGGCAAAGGAAGCAAAGATGATGCGCCCATGGATGCCTTCGATGATCTTCATGATGGATTGGCCAACCACTTTTTCAGAGTTGGTAAAGGTTGGAATTTCCGCGTTGGTTGAGTCTGAGAGCAGACAGAGAACGCCTTCTTCTCCAAGAGCTGCCATACGATGGAGGTCAGCTGGTTCCCCAACGGGCGTGAAGTCAAATTTGAAGTCTCCAGTACAGACAATCTTTCCTTGAGGGGTGTGAATCACAATCCCTAAAGGTTCTGGAATCGAGTGAGTGGTACGGAAGAAGGTTGCTTTAAGATTTTTAAATTGAAGTTCAGTGTTTTGGTTGATTTCGTAGAGTTTGGCATCGCGAAGAAGGCCATGCTCTTCTAATTTTCCACGGATCAAGGCAAGCGCTAAAGGTCCAGCATAGATAGGGACATTGGCTTGCTTCAAAAGGAAAGGAATCCCACCGATGTGGTCTTCGTGTCCGTGGGTAATGAGGACCGCTTTGACACGATCAATATTGTCAACGATATAAGAGTAATCAGGGATCACATAGTCGATCCCAAGGAGGTCGTCTTCTGGAAATTTGATCCCGGCATCGACAATGATAATTTCATCTTGGTACTCGATCCCGTAGGTATTTTTCCCGATTTCTCCAAGTCCACCAATGGCAAATACACCAACTTCTTCAGGTTTTAAGGTATAAGCCATGGATTAGTACTCCGTTAGTTCAAAGGCACCTGACTCTTTCTCGTAAGCAAGGTGTTGCTCAGAAAGTGGTGTGATAAATTCAATGTTGAAATCTGTGTTTGCTTCAACCAATTGACGTGCTTGGATGCGTCCTTCGCGTTCATTTGGTGCATCAATATCGAGATAAAGTGCATGCGTCGTTTCACGACGAGGGTTCCGTTCTTTTGTTTTCTGATAAAAAACTTTGTAAATCATGAAGTAATTTTCCTTTCATTATTTCGGTCCATTTGTTAGCTGCGAAGGAGTGCAATCACTAGAGTTTTCTACTCGCAACTAGTGGACCTGATTCGATACAATTAATTATCATTATATCATAAATTCGCCTGTAAGTAAAAGATAGACTAGAAAAGTCAGAGGGGCAAAGACCTATAATAGAGAAGCTTTTGAGCGGTTTGGTGTATGAAAATCCTGCGCTTTAAGGGAGAGTTTCGCTGGGATTTGAAGGGAATTTGTAGTATAATATAATCCAGTTCAAGAGGAGTAGGAAATGAAATTATTAGCATTTGATACCTCGAGTAAGGCTCTTTCTGTAGCGATTTTAGAAGATGAGACTCTACTTGCAGAAACAACATTAACCATTAAAAAGAATCATAGTATCACCTTGATGCCGGTCATCGATTTTTTGATGCAACAAATCGACTTAACACCCAAGGACTTGGACCGCATCGTGGTGGCAGAAGGTCCTGGGAGCTATACTGGACTGCGCATTGCAGTCGCATCCGCAAAGACATTGGCTCATACTTTAGGGATTGAATTGGTCGGGGTCTCAAGCCTCTTAGCTCTAGTGCCGGATGATCTAAAAGGTTTGGTAGTACCTGTTATGGATGCTCGTCGAAACAACGTCTATGCGGGTTTTTACCAAGAAGATCAGCTGGTCGCACCAGAAGGGCATTTTCCATTTGAGGAAGTCCTAGAGCGTGCAGCATCGAGTGAGCAGGTCACCTTTGTCGGAGAGATCACGGCTTTTAAGGAGCAGATTGCCTCTAGCCTGCCAAGTGCTACTTGCTCTGAAACACTGCCAGATGCAGTGAAAATCGGACGTCTCGGTCTCAAAGAAACGCCTGCTAGCCTCCATGATTTTGTCCCCAATTATCTCAAACGGGTCGAAGCAGAGGAAAATTGGCTCAAAGACCACACGGAAACAACGACCTCCTATATCAAGCGTCTATGATCAAAGTAGAAATCAAAAAGGGGCGAATTCAGGATGCAGCCGCTATTCTCTCTGTGATGGAAGACGTCTATGAAGCTAGTCCCTGGAAGTTGGAGCAGATCCAAGCCGATATAGAGCAGGAATCGATCTCCTATTTCCTAGCTGTGGATGAGGGACAAGTCCTTGGGTTTGTCGCCATTCAAGATACTCTCTATGAAGCAGAGGTTTTGCAGATTGCGGTCAAGCGCGCCTTTCAGGGCCGAGGCCTAGCTCAGCAGTTACTCGCGCAGTTGCCGGACCAAAAAGAGATTTTCTTAGAAGTGCGCGTGTCCAATCAACCGGCCCAAGGCCTATACAAAAAAATGCATTTTGAAGAAATTGCACGGAGGAAAAACTACTATCACGATCCGATAGAGGATGCCGTGATCATGAAGAGGAACCCAAATGAAAGATAGATATATTTTGGCTTTTGAGACATCGTGTGATGAGACCAGCGTGGCTGTCTTGAAAAATGACGACCAACTCTTATCCAATGTCATTGCCAGTCAAATCGAAAGTCACAAGCGTTTTGGTGGAGTAGTGCCTGAGGTAGCCTCTCGTCACCATGTGGAAGTCATCACGGCATGTATTGAAGAAGCCCTAGAAGAAGCCGGCATCACAGAAGACGAGGTCACTGCTGTAGCCGTTACTTACGGCCCAGGCCTGGTTGGGGCTCTTTTAGTCGGCTTGGCTGCAGCTAAGGCCTTTGCCTGGGTGCACGGCCTTCCTTTGATTCCTGTCAATCATATGGCGGGGCACTTGATGGCCGCTCAAAGCGTCGAGCCCTTAGAATTTCCGCTCTTAGCCTTGCTGGTGAGTGGAGGACATACCGAGTTGGTCTATGTCAGTGAAGCGGGGGATTATAAGATCGTCGGAGAGACCCGTGATGACGCTGTAGGAGAGGCTTATGACAAGGTCGGGCGCGTGATGGGCTTGACCTATCCAGCAGGACGTGAGATTGATCAGCTAGCCCACCAAGGGGCTGATATTTATGATTTCCCACGGGCCATGATCAAAGAAGACAATCTGGAATTTTCTTTTTCAGGGCTCAAATCGGCCTTTATCAATCTGCACCACAATGCCCAGCAAAAAGGGGAAAGTCTCTCTAATGCGGACCTGTCAGCGAGTTTCCAAGCAGCCGTCTTAGACATTCTCATGGCCAAGACCAAGAAGGCTTTGGAGAAATATCCAGTCAAGACTCTAGTCGTTGCGGGTGGGGTCGCAGCCAACCAAGGTCTCCGTGAACGCTTGGCTTCTGACATCACGGATGTTAAGGTCATCATTCCGCCTCTGCGTCTCTGCGGGGACAATGCAGGGATGATTGCCTATGCCAGTGTTAGTGAATGGAACAAAGAAAACTTTGCAGGCTTAGATCTCAATGCCAAACCAAGCCTGGCCTTTGAAGGAATTGAATAAGAAAAAGGAGCCAATTGGATGTGCGATTCCAATGGCTTTTTTGTTGGGATCTCACCAACTAGTAAGGGATTTGCGATTGGCAAGAAAATTCGATATGATAGAGGGAATGAAACTGAGGTGGAAGAGAGAAGAGAGATGAAAAAAGAAAAGAGATCTAAATATAGAATTGGCACAATGCTTGTCTTTGCGGTCTGTTTGCTACTGGCTGCAGGATGCGAATCACAAAAGAAAATTGAAAAAAGTGATAAGAGTACAGAGTCCTACGAATTTTCAATCTATAATGCAAAATCTGACATTAAAGATTTCCAATTTATCCATAATAAAAATGGGCTTGTGGTCGAATGGAAGTTTGATGAAAAAGAACGGAAGAAATCTTTGAAGTCTCCTGATTCATCAGATTGGGTTGAGGTGAACTCTAATTATTTGGTTAGACAAAGAAACAGAGTGAGGGGTGTTATTCCATCGAAAAAAATGAAGTCGGATGAATATGCCCATTTAGAGATTTATGATTTGACAGGGAGTAAGGCGAAACGAAAGGAAGTCGATCTTTGGAAGATGATGGTGGAGTATGTAAAAAACGATGATTTTGAGCTCTATAGTCCTTTCCCTACACTTCGAAAAATGAATGGGAATGACTACGCTATCATTAAAATTATGAAGCAAACTCAGTCACGTTATTTCTTGCTTAATCTTAAAACCCTTAAAATTGATAAAGAAATAACGGAAGAAGACGTGAATGAGAAAAATAGAGTGTATCTCTCAATATCTACCCGTAAAGGCTACACTGCTGGAGTTCATCCCTTTTATAATGGTTTTTGGAAGGATGAATCTTACAAAGGTAATATCAATTTAAAAGCATCCTATCCGACTGCATTTAAACTCTTTTCAAAACCAGAAGGTTTTGCTTATAAAGTGATCAATTCTGAGAATGGTGTGATTACGAATGGGAAAGAACTGATAGATCTAGAAACAGAATTTCTTACATTAGGTTCCTCTGTGTACGACTATGCTTATCTGCCTAAAGAACTGAGTGTAGAAAATAAAGATACGAAAATCTCTCAGTTTGATGAGATTCAAAAGTATTATAACGGTAAATCTTTTTCATATTGATACTGATAGAGTTTTTAGAAAATATACAAGGAGAATGAAAAAGAGGTTATTATGCCAACAATGATTAATTTAGGAATATGGAAAAACAAGAATTATCATTTTGATTGGGAGGAAAAAGTCCTACTAGAAGAAACATCTTCTCCTACTAACTGGTCTTATCTACTGCTTCCAGTCACATTATTTATTATCCACAAAATTTCGGATGGATTAGCGGAAGCTGGACTATTTGACAATCAGTTGGTCCGACTTGGAACGATTCCAGTTTTAGGTGTCTTCTCTTACTTTCTTGCTGCGTGGATCATTCGATATTACCATGCGAGTCTGAAATTACAGACATCCAAGTTAGAGGAGAATCAAGGGAAAAAGTTGATCAGGTCTTTGAAGAGACGTAGGGTGTACTTCACCTGTATTCTTAATCTTTTTAGGTTCCTAACTGTAGCCGCGATTCTTTTGTTTGTGATTGGCAATGAAACCATTGCAGTCCTCTTTTTGCTCATTAGTTTTTTAGTGATATTTATGTTTAAATTTGATTACCAACTTCATAAATGGAATGATATGATAGAGATCATATCTCAAGAAGTGGGGAAATAGTGAGTAAGAAAGATTTGACAGCTATTAAAATTCTTTAAAATAGGAGGTAGAAAAATGCCAGTATATATTATACTTCTTTTTGTAATAGGGGGCGGGTCGATCTTTTTCCTAACTGTTTTTTTCATCTACTTCTACATTTCTAAGCGTTTTGCAAGAAGGAAAAACCTATCAACAGAGCGGGTTGAAGGTATTGTTGTTGGCTATGCATACGCAAAACAAGTGATTCCACCCATTGTAGAATATATTGTTGATGGAATAGCATATAAGAGACAATTAGAATATCGTTGGACCGTGGTGAAATCAGCCCCTTGGATGAGTCGAAAGGCGGTAGCTGATACACCGGATCTTTTGAGTGAAAATTTAGTGATTTCTAGAAACTCAATTGTCTCTTACACAAACATTTTAGAAGAAGCATTTCCTAAAGGATCTACCATGACTGTTTGGTATGATCCTCAAAATCCAAGAGAGTCATATGTTGAACGTTTTTGTAATAAAGATAAACTGTATAAAAAGTTAGCTCTTCTCTTTCTCGTTCTCTACATCATTTTTATGATCGTTTTCGTGACACTTACTATTTTATCTATCATATACAATTGGAAAGCAAATTAAGATTTTAAAATATAAGTGCAGTAGGAATCGTTTGAGTCTCTCATTGGTCCTTTTTCAAGCTTTTTCTTGTGTTATAATAGAGGTCAATGATTCAGAAAGGAGTGAGAGTATGGAAAAAGATTTTTGGCAGGGGGTGAGGGATGCGCTGCCGACAGCTCTAGGCTATATCAGTATTGGCCTGGCTTGTGGTGTGGTGGCGTCTCCCTATCTTTCTCCTTTGGAGATGGCTTTGATGAGTGTCTTGGTCTATGCTGGGGCGGCTCAGTTTGCGATGATCTCTCTGATTGCGGCCCACTCTTCGATCTTGAATATGGCCTTGACCGTGTGTTTGATCAATCTCCGGAATATGTTGATGAGTCTGCATACGTCCTCTGATTTTAAGGATGCGAGTCTCGCTCATACCATTGGGATTGGAAGCCTCTTAACCGATGAGAGTTACGGGGTTTACTTGAGTGAGAAGTTAAAGACGGATACCATTATAGTTCCTTGGATGCATGGGAACAATCTAGTAGGCTATGTGTCTTGGATCAGTGCGACGGTTATCGGAACAGCTCTGGGATCTCTCCTACCTGATCCAAAGGCTTTTGGGCTTGATTTTGCCTTAGTGGCTATGTTTATTGGGATTTTTGTAGCCCAGTTCCAAGGAATGCAACTGACAGAAAAGACCAAGACCATGCTCATGGTGCTCTTAGCAGTAGCAGTGAGTTTCTTGCTCTTACTCTTTTTTGTTTCGCAACCGCTTGCTGTGCTAGCTGCGACCTTGATCGGCTGTTTTGTGGGGGTGGTCTGTGATGCGCGTGAATAGTACTATCTTTATGGCCATTCTGGCCTCAGCCCTCGTTACCTGGATTCCTAGGATCTTGCCCTTCCTCTTAGTCAAATACAAAGGACTGCCGGCTCCTGTGACCCGCTTTCTCAAATACCTGCCCATTTCCATTATCTTTGCCTTGGTTTTGTCAAGCTTAGTAGATGGGAAAATTGGAAGCCTCCCGCAGTTCCACTGGTTGGACCTCATGGTGACCATTCCTAGCTTCTTTGTAGCCTTTCGTTACAAAAACCTTATGGGAACCGTTTTGTTTGGAATTGTCTTGATCGCTCTATTACGATTGGCATTTTAAATGTAAAAATATGTTACAGAAAAATTACAATTGTTACAAAAAAACTTGATTTTTGTAACAATTGGAGTATAATGGGATTCAGAAAGATAAAGAGGTGATCTTATGAAAAAATCAATCTTCCGTTGGAGTGCCGCTGTTCTGGTGGCTGCTTCACTTGGTCTAGCTCTCGGTGGTTGTGGTGCAAAGGATAAAAAAACAGCTTCCTCATCCGCAAAAGCATCTACCAGTAAGGTAGAGAAAAAAGCCAAAAGTAATAGCAAAAAGAGTGCAGCATCTTCTGCTCAGGCAAAAGATACAGCTAGCTCTTCAACTCAAACCAGTAGCGAGACAGGTACAAAAGACTCTAGTAAGACCGAGAATGCGTCTGCTACGACGCAAGCTACTGTCCCTGCAGAACTGGTGGGAACTTGGGTAGGATCTAGTCCACAAGCGGATTCGATTAAAATGACCGTCGATGCCAATGGGGATGTAACAACAGTGGTAAGTTTCAAAAATGATAGCGAACCGACTCGGACAGCGACCTATACGGCAAGAGCTGTCCAAGCAACTGGAAATATCTACTATTGGGATGCTGAAGGTCTTGATGGGGCTGATGCCTTGCTCCCTGGGATCACAGGCTTAGGTGTCGCTGATTTCCGACTCGAACCTGGTTTTATCTTAGAAGAAGGACACTATACACCGATTGTTTTCACAACGGCTACCAATACACCATTTGACTACAACAAATACAATGATTTCCGTTTTTCATTAACCAAAGAACAATAAAAAAACGAACTCGATGGAAAATCGAGTTCGTTTCAGATTGAAGACAAAGTCCTCTTAAAAACTTTCCTTAAGTGAGTACGGACGTCAGCGAACTTCGTAGAAGTTCCATGACTAATTATTGAGCCAAAGGTCTCAATAATTCCGAGTGCCTGAAACAAAAAGTTTCAGGCACTTTTCTCACAGCGGAAAGTTTCGGCATTTTCTTGATTCATTCTAAGAATTGGACCACATTTATATTTCTTTGTAGAATTACTTAACTTATTTTACTTTAAAATAGTTTGTCATCATTCTAAGACGAGCTCGAACAAATCGAGTTCGTTTTTTAGTAATGAGGGCTTCCTGCTACCCAACCGGTACAGAGGGCGGATGTGATATTAAAACCGCCTGTATGGGCATTGATATCGAGGACTTCTCCTGCAAAGTGGAGCCCAGGAACTAGCTTACTTTCTAGGGTTTTAGGATTGATTTCTTTGAGGCTGACGCCGCCCTTGGTGACAAAGGACTTGGCTAGAGACATCTTCCCTGTGACAGGAATAGGCACCTCTTTGATGTTTTGAATGAGCTCTTCTATCTGAGGAGGAGTGAGTTGTTTGGCTTTTTCAGGGAATCCTTGCACCAAGAAATCAGCTAACCGTTCAGGAAGAAGGGTTTTGAGGCTATTTTTAATGGACTTTTCTCGATGCTCTTCTAGAAAGTCTTTTAACTCTTGAGAAGAGGTAGTCGGAAGGAGGTCCAGAGATAAGATTTCCCCACCTTTAACAAAGCTAGACATCCGAAGGGCTGCAGGGCCAGAAAGACCGAAATGCGTAAAGAGCAGGTCATGGGTGATGATGTGTTTGCCGTAGCTGAGGGTCACATCTGTCAGAGAGATCCCTTGGAGGGCCTTGTGTGGGAAGTCTGTCAAAAGAGGACTTTCTGCCGCTTCGAGATCGGTGATGGTGTGTTTGAAGTGGCGGGCAATTTCGTGTCCGTAGCCAGTAGAGCCGGTAGAAGGATAGGATTTGCCCCCAGTTGTGACAATCAGCTTGTCAGCTGTCCATGTTTTTTCAGCAGACTTGACGATAAAGACGTCTTCTGGCTTGGTGACAGAGACGACTTCGCAGTTGGTGGCCATGCTAGCACCTAGCTCAAGGATCTTATTTTCTAAGGCTTGAATAATGGTGCGAGATTGATCACTAGCAGGAAAGACCCGGCCATGATCTTCGACTTTTAGCTTGACGCCATTATCGGTGAAAAATTGGATGATATCATGATTATCAAATTGGGAAAACACACTGTAAAGGAAACGGCCATTTCCAGGGATACCGGCCATCAAATCGTCTAGGGTCCCGTTATTCGTGACATTACAGCGGCCTCCTCCGGTACCAGCGAGTTTCTTGCCCAGCTTTTTATTTTTTTCGATCAGTAGCGTAGGTTGGCCATAAGAGGCGCTGGCAATGGTTGCCATCATACCTGCTGGGCCACCACCGATGACAATGGTGTGAAAGTGAGTCATATCAATCTTCTTTCTCTTTTTTTTCATGATTTGCTTTGTCCATTATATCATTTTATGGCTGGCTTCGGAAAATGAAGGGATCAAAAAAGCAAGCACCTTTTGATACTTGCTTTTGAATGATTTTTCAATCAACTCATTACATGATTCCGAGGAAGTGACGGATGAAGAAGAAGGCAAGGACAGCACCAACAAATGGAGCAGTACCTGGTACAAGAAGACCATATTGCCAGTCGTTGTTTACTTTATCTTTGATTGGCAAGATTTGGTAAGCGAAACGAGGTCCAAGGTCACGCGCTTGGTTCATCGCGAAACCTGTAGTACCACCAAGACCCATACCGATAGCCCAAACGATCAAACCAACAGTGAATGGAAGCATTGCTTCGTTGGCATGTTCAGCAGCCATGATAGATGTCAAGAAGATAAATGTTGCGAACGCTTCGACGAAGTAGTTACGTGGAAGGTTACGGCAGTTAGGGTTTGTAGAGAAGATGTTACGGATAGCAACACCATCAATTTGACCTTCAGAAATCTTGAAGTGGTCTGCATACATAAAGTAAGCAATGACTGCTCCAAGGAAGGCACCGATCATTTCAGCGATTGCGATTGGGAAGAATTGAGCGATTGTCAATTTACCAAGAAGGACTTTAAGCAAAGCCATAGCAGGGTTCATTGAAACGCCGCCAAAGACGAACAAGCAGACAGTGATACCGAATGCCCATGTTGTGATCGCGAATAAGTGTCCAGTTCCAGCATATTTTGTTTTCTTCAAAACGTCGTCACAGTGTACGCCAACCCCGAAGATAATCATCAAAGCTGTACTCATAACTTCTGCAAGTAATTGATGTGTCATGTTAATAAATGTCTCCTAAATTAATAAATGTATTTTTGTAATTGGTGATAAACCTCTTGAATCGACAACTGCATCTCCGTAGCAATACGCTGACAGTCTTCGTATTCAAGCGTCTTCTTAGTGATGGATCCGTACTGATTGATTTTAACCGTAACGGTTCCAAATTCTGTATCGATTTGTTCAAACCGACGTTGCATGACCTTGCGGTCAACTTGTTGGTATCGAAAACCAATGGTACTGGTTTCTTTGAACAAGAGGGTTGAAAAATCTTCCAACTGACTTCCTTGAATCAAGAGAATCAACTCAAAGCCAGGGCGATTCTTTTTCATTACGACGCTACGATAGTAGACATCTAAAGCTCCAGCATCCAGGAAACGGTGGAAAATATAACCGAGTTGCTCTGGTGTTTGATCATCAATCGTAGTGGTGATCTCAATAATTTGATCTTCCGTGCGATGAACAACAGTGGTGCTGTGAGAGGCGTCTTCTTTCAATAGCGAACCGCGTAAAGCATTGAATTTTCCAGTCTCTCTTTTACCAAATCCATAGCCCACACTTTCGATGGAAAGGTGAGAGGGGATTGGTTCAAAGATTGGGGACAATGCTTTAAGGAGGGCTAACCCTGTCGGAGTAATCAACTCCGTTTTAACTGTGAAGTCTTGAGTAATCGGAATAGTCGTTCCTTTTCTCAACTGCATCACAGCGGGAACCGGAACAGGCATTTCTCCATGGGCGACTGAGATCGTTCCACTTCCCTCAGTGAGAGGAGTAGAGTAAACTGTATCGATACCGAGCGATTCCACTAGGATGAAAAAGCTAACGATGTCGACGATGGAGTCAATGGCACCAATTTCATGGAAATGAATCTGTTCGACAGGCATGTTATGCACAGCTGCTTCTGCCTTTGCAATGTCAAGAAAGACTGCAAGGCTCTTATCTTTCACAAAAGGACTCAGCTGAGAAGCGACAATCAAGTCGTGGATGTCTGCATAACTGCGGGCATCCGCATGGGAATGTTCATGTTCATGATCGTGATGATGTTCGTGATCGTGATGATGTTCGTGATCGTGATGATGTTCGTGATCGTGATGATGTTCGTGATCGTGATGATGTTCGTGATCGTGATGATGTTCGTGATCATGATGATGTTCATGATCGTGATCAAAATCACCTTCAATCCCCGTATCTTTCTCCCCGTGGTGAAGGTGAACATCGAAATCAGTTCCCCAAATTGCGCTTTTTGCGACGCGATGAACGTGGAGGTGGAAACCATCCACTCCCAGTTTCTCGAGTTCTGTGTGAAGAAGCTCGACATCTGCCCCAAGGTCCACAAGAAGACCATTGAGCATATCGCCACTTATTCCAGAAAAAGGTTCTAAAAATAGACTGGTCATCAGTTTTCCTTTCGATTGTGGTTGAGTCGATTGATCATACATGCTGAATAAGCTGCACCAAATCCGTTATCAATGTTGACGACCGTTACGCCAGAAGCGCAAGAGGTCAACATACTCATCAGGGTCGTTAGCCCTTGAAGGTTGCTTCCGTATCCAATACTAGTCGGAACGGCAATAACGGGGACATCCACAAGGCCTCCTACGACACTGACAAGAGCTCCTTCCATACCGGCAATCACGATGATCACACTGGCTTTTTGGATCTCTTCTAAGCGATTGAAGAGGCGATGGATGCCGGCGACTCCCACATCATAGATTCGGCGAACCGAATGGCCAAAGGTTTCTGCAGTGACTGCAGCTTCTTCTGCAACAGGAACATCACTTGTCCCTGCTGTGACGACCGCAATGTAGTGTTCAGGATCGGCTTCTTCCTTTTTAGAGTTGAGAACGAAGCAGCGGGCTTCTGGATAATAGTGGCCAGTCGGAAAGCGCTGAGAAAGAGCCTCTCCCTTTTGGAGAGAGACTCTTGTTGTGAGGATCGGCAATTCTTTTTGTGAAAGAAATTGCAGGATTCCTTCAATTTGCTCAACTGTCTTTCCTTCGCCGTATACGACTTCAGGGAAGCCGTTGCGACGTTGCCGGTCAGTATCAATTGCTGCATACCCTAGTTCTTTAACCCCGTTGATTTGCTCCAGCGCATCCTCAACTGAGAGATGGCCTGCTTGCAAAGAACGGAGTGTCTGTTCTAGATTGGGTTGAAAATCCATGTTTGATTCTATTCAACAACGACAGAAAGTCCGTCGCGGATAACTGCTACTTTAGCATCTTTTCCTTCACGAGCAAAGGCTTTTTCAAGCGCTTCGTCAAATGAAGTTGCAAGTTCCATATGCATACCTGTGATCAATTCAGGATCTACAAGGTCAGATACAAAGATAACATGGTGGTGTACCAAAATACGTGCCAAGATTTGAGAAGTCCATTGGTCTGGGACAGTCTCTAAACGAGGTGTATTGATGGCTTGTTCCAAGAATTCTTTTGGATCTTCTACGTCAGCAAGGTTGCGATAGAAACCTTCTCCACCGTGACCGTCTGCACATCCAGCAACCATGATGATTGTTCCGCCTTCTTTGTTAGAAGCTTCGGCTGCAGTCATCCCTTTAACAGCTTGGTAGATGTTTTGGTCAAGTGGGAAACCACCGTTTGTAGAAATTGTGATGTCGCTTTCGATCTTAGACACACGTGCCAAGTCTGCAACGAAGTCACAACCAACTTTGTGGGCTTCAACCATGTCCCCAGCGAAAGATCCGATGATGTGTTTTTCGCCGTCCAATACAACGTTGACGATGAAGGCCAAGTTTGCAGTACGAGCAGCGTAAAGCATATCTTCGTGGATTGGGTTGTGGTCAAGGTTACCAGTACGTGCCTTATCAGAATTGATGAAGTCACCTGAGTGGTTCGCCATGATAGTTTTGTATGAAGCGATACCTGGAAGGACTGATTTACGTCCACCTGAGAATCCAGCAAAGAAGTGAGATTCGATGAATCCTTCTGCTAGCAACAAGTCAGCTTCAGCAGCGATCTTGTTGATGATACAATCCCCACCTGAAGGAAGTTGACCGATTTTAACCATGTCGTCGTCATTTGTTGAAATGTGCATAACGATTTCTTCATTGTCAACGATTTCTTGGCCGTATTTGTTGATCAATTCTTCGCGAGTTGAAGGACGGTGGAAACCAGTAGCAACCAAGATACGCACACGTGCATCAGGGTTAACTGAGCGAATACGACGCAAAATGATTGGGGTGATGATGTGAGAAGGAACGGGACGAGTGTGGTCAGAGCTGATCAACACGATGTCTTTTTTGCCTTTAGCAAGCTCTTCCAAAGTTGGGCTGCCGATAGGATTATCCATTGAACGTTCAACAGTTTCTTCTTCAGACAGTGGGTTATGGAAGTTTTCCGCCTTAGACTCTAACAATCCTGCAAAGTTTTCATCTGGAATCTTTGCAACAATCGTCTTTTTGTCGTACGGTAATTTAATTTCTACCATTATTTGCGATCTCCTTTATTAATACTGATACTTATAGTATAATTCTTTTTTAAAAGAGGTGTGTACTAATTGATGTTAACAAATGTTAACTATACTAATTAAGAACAGGTGTATCATTAGTGTGACTTCTACAAAGGAATGAAGAAGGAGGAAAATCGCGCGTGGATTCAGCATTTTTAGTGAAATTCTTGGAAGAGAGGCGAACGCCCATTATCAAGAAAAAATACCACAGCTACCTCTCTTATCGCGGGATTAAAGAGGACTACATCTATATTTTAAAAGAAGGGGTCGTAAAGACCAGTGTCATCATGCGTGATGGTCGAGAATTTAACTTTTCCTATTTAAAGGCGACAGATATTGTGTCCCTGTTACGGGACGAGGTATCCAATTATACGGACTCGCCTTTTAACGTACGCGTGGAAACAGCCGAGGCAAGCTTTTATCGGATTCCTCGGGTTAAGTTTTGGACCTTTGTCAAAGAGAAAAAGGAACTGCAAGACTACGTACGGGATTATTATCGCAATAAACTGTCTGAAAGTATGGAATCCCAGCAATACATGATGATGAATGGGAAAAAAGGCGCGGTTTGTTTCCACCTACAAAAGCTGTGCAGCTTATTTGGGGTAGAGCAGGACGATGGTGTCTTGATTGACTTTAATATTACCAACGAAGATATTGCTGGTTTTTGTGGGATTTCAACCCGAAACAGTGTCAATCGCATTCTGAATGAATTAAAGCGGGAGGGTGTTTTAGACATTCGACAGCAAAAGATCGTTATTTTGGATACAGAAAGCATCGAAGAATTAATTGGAAGGGAAACATTCTAACATGGCAACAGAAGCACAAATCAGAAAAGAAAAAGAAGAAAAATTACAAGACATTTTGCGGGAAATCGGAAAAGTGGCCATTACCTATTCTGGTGGGATTGATAGTTCCTATCTCTTAAAGGTTGCTTTGGACACCTTAGGGCCTGACAATGTGATTGCAGCAGTGGTGAATTCAGAACTCTTCTCAGATGAGGAATTTAATTTAGCGCTTGATTTGGCGGATCAGTTGGGGGCACCAATACTGGGGCTTGAGATGAGAGAATTGAGTGATCCGCGTATTGCTGCCAACACTCCTAATATTTGGTATTACACCAAGCAATTGATGTACCAAACCATTAAGGATTCTGTCACAGAATTGGGATTTGAGCAATTGGTTGACGGCATGATCATGGATGATATAGACGACTTCCGTCCAGGTATCAAGGCTAGAAACGAAGCGGGAGTACGTAGTGTCTTGCAAGAAGCGGGTCTCTATAAGACAGAAATTCGTCAATTGGCTAAGGAAAGAGGCGTCTCCAATTGGAACAAGGTTCCGTCTTGTAGTGTAGCCTCACGCTTCCCATACGGGGTAAAAATCACTTTGGAAAATGTCCAACGCGTCTTTGAGGGGGAAGAGTTCCTTGTAGGACTTGGTTTTGAGCAAGCCCGCGTGCGCGTGCATGGGGACTTGGCCCGTATCGAAGTAGAAGAGGACCATCTTCTTGAAGCGATCCAAATGCATGACAAGATCAATGACTTTATGAAGGAAATTGGCTTTACTTATGTAGCCTTGGATTTGGCTGGTTACAAGTATGGTCGGATGAATGACTCTTTGGATGAAAAAACCAAAGAAAAAATTATGGCGGAATAAGGCATGAATGAAGTAGTACGATTTTGGTTTGAAGAGTTGAAGCCAGAGGATTGGTTTAAAAAATCGGATGCCTTGGACCAAGAAATGCGGGAGCGCTTTGAGGGACTCTATTGGAAGGCTAGTCGTGGGGAATTGTTTGGCTGGCGCACTACAGCAGAAGGTCGTTTAGCAGAGATTTTGCTCTTGGACCAGATTCCTCGCAACATTTTTCGAGGGACGGCTCAAGCATTTGCGACAGATTCCCTGGCCTTGGTCTTGGCCCAAGAAGGGTTAGAGCAAGCCTTGGATCTACCAGTTGTACAAAGAGGTTTTTTCTACATGCCCTTTATGCATTCTGAATCCTTAGTCGTCCATGAAGTAGCCTTGCGCTTGTTTGATCAACCGGGGCTCGAAAAACGCTTGAAGTATGAGAAGATGCATGCGGAGATTCTCCAACAATTTGGACGCTATCCTCATCGCAATGCTATTTTAGGGAGAATATCGACCAAAGAAGAAGAGGGGTATCTAGCAGAACATGCTGGTTTTTAAAAGAAAAAAAGGATCTTGGGCCAAGCTCTGCTGGACGCTCCTTTTAGCAGGAATTTGCTTGCTAGGCTTGAGGGCTTTTCAGGAGAGCCAGGAAAAAACGGTCTCTTCTCGTGATACAGTAACTATGGGCTATACCCAATTTCCGGCCAATATTGATCCAGTCAAAGAGTACAATGGCTGGTTTACAGTGCGCTATGGGGTCGGAGAGACCCTGTTTAAAATGGATGATCAGCTACAGATCCAACCCTGGCTGGCCACCAAAGGTGAGCAGTTGTCCCCTCTGGAGTGGGAGATCACGATCCGTCAAGGGGTGCGATTTCATGATGGGAGTCTCATGACTCCTCAGACGGTCAAGGAGTCTTTGGAACATCTTTTGGCTTCCAATCAGCGGGCGGCAGGTGAATTAATGATCGAGCAAATAACAGCGACGGATCATACCCTTCGGATCAAAACCAAAGAGCCTCAACCGATTCTCTTGAATCTATTGGCAGATCCTTATTCGACCATTCTTCATGTCGGAGCCAAGGAGTCGACTGGGAAATCGGTCGTTGCGACAGGTCCTTTCCAGATGACGGCTTTTCGTCCAGAAAATGGGGCTAGTTTAAAGGCCTTTGGCAATTATTGGAATGGGGCAGCCAAAGTAGCGAAGGTGGAGATTCGTTCCTTTTCAGATGCGACCTCGATGAGTCTCGCCTTAGATGCTGGTGAGATCGATGCGGCTTATGGGATGCCGGCGCTCAATCTAGCTTCTTATCGTAAGAAAACAGGTTATCGGATTTCAGAAGTGGATGGCTCGCGCTATCTTTCTTATGTTTATAATTTCCGAGATCCTTGGATGAAAGACAAGACGCTACGAAAAGCCCTTGATTTGGTGATTGATCGAAAGACCTATAGTCAATCGCTCTTTCAAAAAGGTTCCCAAGCTACAAGTGGTCCGTTTCCAAGTCGCTTTCCTTTTGCTTTAGAAGAGCCTGTTCCAAATGCGAATGCCAAGGAAGCTGAGAAGCTCTTGGACCAAGCAGGCTACTTGAAAAAAGCAGATGGGTTTCGCTATAAAGATGGTAAAAAGGTTACATTGACAGCTCTCTCTTATGAGCGTTTGCCAGAGATTCCTTTAGCAGTTCAGGCGACACAAGCTGCCTTGAAGCAGATTGGGATCGATGTGAAGATTCGGACTGTTGAAGTGGGCTCGATTGCTGCAGCAGAAGATTATTCGTTTACGCCTTATACCATGGTGGCGACTCCTGTAGGCGACCCCTACCCCTTCTTTAAGAGTTCACTGGCTTCAGACGGTTCAGTTAATCTTGGAAAATATAAGAGCGACAAGGTAGACCAACTCATTCAAACTCTGGGGATAGAAGGCAATCAAGAGAAGCGTCAAGAGCTGAGTAAGGACCTCCAAAGGGAGATTCAAGAGGATCTACCGATCAGCTTTTTGGTGACGTTTAAGGTGGCAGTCATTATGAATGACCGCGTGTCAGGGCTCGCATCGAGTGCCTCAGACTATTACCATATAACCAATCAATTAACAAAGGAATAAGTATGCTTGAACTTCAACACCTAACGGTCCAATCCAAGGATCGGATCATTCTTGAAGATGTATCCTTTCAATTAGGAGAATTTCAGAGCCTGGCTATTGTTGGAGAAAGTGGCAGCGGGAAGTCTACCCTACTAAAGGTTTTGCTAGGACTCCCTTTGCGAGATCTCTGGATTGTAAAAGGCCAGTATCGTTGGCAAGGAGAGGAACAACTCCAGCAGGCCTCTCCCTTCTCCTTTGTGGGAAGTGAGATAGCTTGGATCAGCCAGCAGGCTGGGCGCTTTTTTTATGATCGACGAACCATCGAAAACCATTACAAGGACCTAGTCAAAAGTCTAAAAGGGCGGACTCCTAACATTCGTTCTTTCAAAGAATGTATGGATTTGGTTGGTTTAGAAGCGAAAAAGATTGCGCCAGCTTATCCCTTTGAACTAAGTGGGGGCATGATGCAGCGGGTCGCAATTGCTTTGTCACTGGTCTCTTATCCGACGATTTTGCTAGCTGATGAGCCCACCAGTGCGCTCGATGTGGTCACAAAGCTTGAAATTGTGAACTTATTAGCCCGCTTAAAAAGAGAAGAAGGCTTGTCTCTTCTATTAGTAACACATGATATGGCAGTTGCTGCAGCCTTGAGTGATCACATGCTTGTGATCCGTGGGGGACAGGTCATTGAGCAAGGAGCTACGGTCCAATTGTTGGAGTCCGCAAAAGAAGACTATACAAAAGAGTTGCTTGCTGCAACCCCTCGTTTACAGAAAGGAGCTACAGATGGGGACCATTTTGACCTGTAAAGATCTGATTTTCACCCACCGTCATTCTGCATCGGGGATGCAAGTAGGTCCGATTTCATTTAAGTTAGAAGAAGGTGAAAGCTTTGGCATTGTAGGTGAATCTGGATCTGGAAAGACCAGTCTGAGTCATCTGCTGTGTCGCTTTATCAAACCTCATCAGGGGCAACTCTATTTACAGAGCCGTCCCTATGAAGACTTTTCAACGAAAGAATTCTATCAAACGATCCAGTATATTGATCAACACCCTCATGCTAGCTTTCATCCAGCTCGATCAGTATATTCGAGCTTGATGGAAGTCTGTGATCATTTTGATCAGGAAGCAACGAAAGCTGAAAAAGAAAAAGCGATCGAGGCTGTGTTAGAGGCTGTTCACCTAAATCGTCAGCTAGTCAAACAAAGACCTCAATTTTTAAGCGGGGGGGAGTGCCAGAGAGCAGCTATTGCGCGTGCCTTACTCATCAAACCGAGAATCCTCGTTTGCGACGAGATGACTAGTGCCCTCGATATGACCATCCAAGCAGAGCTGATGCGCTTGCTGGAGCAGTTGAGGGAGCAGTTTCAGATGAGTTTTGTCTTTATCTCCCATGACCTAGCCTTGGTCAGCCAATTTTGTCAACAGCTGATGGTCCTAAAAGAAGGACAAATCAGAGAACTAGGAAAGACTCGTGAGTGCTTGAGTAGCCCACAAGATCCCTATACTCAGGAATTGTTAGCCACTTATCAGCTACAAGAAAGGTGGGTGAGTGGATGTTTCGAATAAGCTGTAAATTACTGGTCCGTTTCCTACTGATCTTACTTGGCGTCAGTTTGATCTCCTTTTTACTCATGTATCTAGCGCCAGGAGATCCAGCTAAAAATATGTTGGCTGCCCAGGGGATTCCTTTTACAAAAGAACTGCTTGAGGCCAAGCGTCTGGAATTTGGTTTTCAGGATCCCTTCTGGGTGCAGTATGGACGGTGGCTATTCGGAGTTTTCCATGGAAATCTGGGAATGACCTACCACTCCGGATCGTCCGTCGCAAAAGAATTGGCCTTTTATTTTCCTAATACATTAGTGCTAGCAGGCTCTACCCTCTTCTTGACCCTCTTGATCTCGATTCCGCTTAGTTTTATGGCAGTCTTTTATAAGAAGAGCCCGCTTTCTAAGGTCATCTCGTTTGCTACGGCTCTCGCCAATACCATTCCCAATTTCGTTCTAGGGATTGGCCTGATGCTGGTGTTTTCACTATATTTGCATCTGTTTCCAATCCAATCAACGGTGAATCTACAAGGAGCAGTACTGCCTTCTTTGACCTTGGCCTTGACCATGTCGAGCCGTTACATCCCGCAGCTACAAGAAGGCTTAACAGAGATCCTTGAGTCAGATGCGGTGTTGGGGGCTATGGGGCGCGGTTTGAGATGGGGGCAGATCCTCAGGACAACCATTTTTCCACAATTATTTCCGTTGCTCTTGACCTTGATCACCCTATCTTTAACCTCTTTATTAGGAGGTGTGGTCGTGATCGAGTATCTCTTTTCTTGGCCAGGAATTGGGAAAATGTTGATCACAGCTGTTCACAACCGGGATTTTCCTTTGATCCAGGGATCGGTTCTGGTCATTACAGCTGGTGTTCTTCTAGTCAATACCTTTGCTGAATTTATCCAGCTCGTCATCAATCCAAAACGCTATCGCAAGGAGGGAGCCAACCATGTCATCTGATCAGATCAAACGGAACATTCGGTGGGTATCCATTGGCTTGCTTGCCTTTCTAGTCTTTCTGGCCTTTGCGCAGTGGTTGGGAGCTGACCGCGCTAACCAGGTCAATTTGGGTCATGTTTTGGCAAGCCCCTCTCATCAAGCTATCTTTGGGAGAGATGAGTTGGGCCGTGATCTCTTGGTCCGAGTGTTTGTCGGAGGGGCCCATACCCTCTTTCCATCCCTTCTCGCTCTCTTTTTGGTCGTCCTTTTTGGTTGCTTAATGGGAGTATTAAGTGTCAAGTTTGGTGGGATCGTGGATCGCTTGGTTCAAGTAGTCATTACGCTTTTTCAAGCCTTTCCTCCCATTATCTTTGTGATTGGGATCGTTGGTTTTTTAGGTCTTGGAATAGAGCAGACATTACTGGCTATCTGTTTGACCAGCTGGACAAAGTATGCCTACCTAGTGCGCTCACTTCTCCTCGATATCAAAGAAGAACCGTATTTCCGCTATGCAGATATGTTTGGCAATACCTTCTGGAGTAAGATCAAACTTTACTATCTCCCTAGCGTCTTTCCCCAAGTTGTAACAACCATGGTGTATGACCTGAATACCATTGTTATGGAAATTGCAGGGATGAGTTTTATCGGTTTGGGTGCCCAGATGCCCGATGCAGAGTGGGGCGCGATGATCAATACTGGCAGAAGCTATTTGCAGACAGCGCCATGGATCGTGGCCTTTCCTAGCCTTTTTCTCATCCTCTTTATTGGAGGCGTAATGGTGTTAGGAAGACTCCTCAAACAGTACTTTGCCATCCAACAAGAATACAAATAAAAAGCTAATCCAAACAGGAATCAGCTTTTAGATTGAAGACAAAATCTTCTTAGAAACTTTCCTTAGGTGAATACGGACGTCAGCGAACTTCGAAGAAGTTCCATGACTAATAATTGAGCCTAAGGTCTCAATTATTCCGAGTGCTAGAAACAATAGTGTTTCTAGCACTTTTCTCACGGCGGAAAGTTTCAGTAGATGATTGAATGACTCTAACGAATAAAATTATTTTATTTTTGTAGAATTTATTAGTTTTGTATAAAAGAACATTAAAGCTGATCCAAACAGGAATCAGCTTCTTTTTGTGATATAAAGGGCAAACATCGGTGTAGCTGCGTAGTTGAGTTCTTCTTCTCGGCTCCAAATTTTTGGTCCAAATTCGGTGTCAACTGTTGCTTCGACCTCTTCAAATTGATTCAAAAACTCCAGATCCCATCCAGGACGAAGGCGCTTGGTTAGTGGCAATTGGCGGGCGATTTCTTCAATCAAGGCCTCATCGACCCCTTCGCCGTGCCAGTAATCTTCTAACTGTTCGCTGGAAACGATCTTGAGATTGTTCTCAAATTGTGAACGAATAGCAGGATCATTGAGATAAGAGTACCAGTTAGCATCATAAATGAGGAGTTGTCCGCCAGGTTTGAGAGTCCGTAGCCAGGATTCATAAGCTTTCTCAGGCTCTTCTAAATTCCATGTAACATTGCGCATCAGAATGATGTCAAAAGATTCTGGTTCAAAGTCCAACTCCTGGGCATTCATTTGTAGATAGCGGACGGTATCTGGTGTTTCTCCGCCATACTTGAGGAGATTCTCCTGCGCAATCTCTAGCATATTTTCTGAAGCGTCAATTGCAGTGACCTTGGTATAGCCCATTTGTTTTAAGACAATCGGAAAAAATCCAGGTCCTGTACCGATGTCTAAGATTGAAATCGTTCGCTCTTTTGGTAGCCAACGTATGAGTTCATACTTCCATTTTTCAATCTGAACACTTTCGATTTCTTTTTTATTTTTCTGGGAATAGCCCTGATAGCGTTTATCCCAGTATTGTTGGATGATCTTATATAACACGGTAACCTCATTTTCTATTTCGTGAAATTTCTTGTAACATTATACTATAGATCGAATCCAAGATCAAAGAAGAATCAGAGCTTCCCCAGCTCAAAGCTTTTCCAAGCGTTTAAAAAATGGTATAATGAACTGTAAATTTCAGAAGTTGGAAGGAATGTAATTGCTATGATGAATATGCAAGACCTAATTTAAGATTCTTAAAGTCTTGTTATTTATCAAAATGCTGGTATTAAGGGATTTCGCATCCGTTTAAATCAATAAATTATAGATGTGTTACAGTATATTGGACAGTAAATGGACAGTGACAGAGTGTTTGAAGGAGAGTAAAAGAGGCTTAAATGCCTCTTTTTTATATGTTTGTGGACTAGAAGTAGATAGAATATATAGATAATATGTAACAGTTATGCAAGTTATGTATTTTTAAAAAGATATCACTTTGAAAAATAAATAATTTAGTAGCCTCTAAAAAGACACTAATATATGGGGTGCTATTTGGTATTTTATATTGAGTTAGGCTTTTATTCGAATTTGCTTGGGATTACTTATTTTCGGTTGATAGTAGCATAAATGATTTTTCTGTTAATCCAATCAATTTTTTTCTAAAATCAAATTGGTCGAATTTCTGAAGTATCCATCTTTCTTTTCCATCGATTTTAATAGTTTCGTGACTGTTGGATTGGATAGATCTAAAAAATGCTCGACATCTCTTTGATTTTTACTAAATTGCGGAAATTGAGCGATATATAAGATAACATTTATGTATAGAGGTGGGAGATTTTGAAGAACCAATCTATATTCGTGAGAAAAGCGTTATCTAGTTTGCATTTATATTTTTCGAATTTTAAAAAGAACTTTTTTTCTATACCAACTTAGACTTTGATGCAGCTGGTATTTGTAAGTTAATTGATACTTGAGAAATCAGTTTAACATTTATGTAGTTCATCAAACAATTGAAGATTCAACCCAATTGATCAACTTTTAACTAGAAGAAGTAAAAAACGAGGAGTTGTAATCGTGTATGATAGCTGCTACTTATCCTCTAAGTTTACTTTTGAATCAGCATAAGTTTTCGCCACTCGTGGTGTTAAATCTTCTGAACTTGAAAGTTTTCGTCTAACTTTTTAATTGTCATTTGCAGTTCTTCACCTTCACACATTTGCAGGGATTGATGCCTTCGTTTGTTAAAAAATATAATTAGAGTTGTTAGTTTGAGTATATCTAACGGCTCTTTTTGTTTAATTGGAGAACTGGGGACCATTTTTTAATCAAAAATTGTTTGCTTCAAACAAAAAATGTAGATTTGAAATTTAAAAAAGAGTATAATGTAAAGAGAATGAAAAACATGTGAAATAGGTGAAAAGAATGAAAAAACATCAACGCTTGATAGAAATAGAGAAATTAGTGAATAGAAGAGGAGTAATAACAGTTGCTGAAATCGTTGAGATGATGAATGTATCAGATATGACGATTAGAAGAGATTTAGCTGTATTAGAAGAACAGGGATTAATTACTAGGATCCATGGTGGAGCACGAAGTATCCAACAACTTAAATATAGAGAAGTTCCTCATGAAGAAAAGCTGTATCAACACATTGAAGAAAAGAGGAAAGTAGCATCCAAAGCAGCAAAATTAATACAGGATGGAGAAACTATTTTCCTTGGACCGGGGACCTCTGTTGAAATTTTAGCTGAAGAAATTCAGAATGAAGAATTGCGAGTGATTACGAATTGTTTACCGATTTTCAATGAGCTATATAAAAAAAGTTCTGATACGTTTAAAGTCATTTTGCTAGGGGGTGAAATGAGAAATCTGACTCAGGCTTTTGTTGGTGAGATAACGAACGCTTTATTAGATCGAATGTATTACAATAAAATGTTCTTTAGTGGGAATGGTATCAAAGATGGTCAAGTTATGACTTCTTCGTTTGAGGAGGCTTTTACTCAGAGGCTAGCAATAGAAAAATCATCGGAAGTATACCTATTGATGGATTCTTCTAAAATTGGTAAAGAAGATTTCACTTCTATCTGTTCGCTAGAAAATGTAACAGCAGTCATAACGGATATCTCTTCTGATAATGTACACGACACATTAGAGGTGTACACTCAAGTAATTGTATAAAAGAGTAGGTAACATGGAAAAAAGATAATTGGTATTGATTTAGGTGGTACTAGTGTAAAAATGGCTCTTGTATCAAAAATAGGCGAGGTATTAGAAGTATGGAGTATCCCAACAGATACCAGAAATCAAGGGAAACAAATAATTCCGGACATAGTACAATCAATATGGAACAGTATGTGGTGCTTATAATCTTGGATGGGATGAAATTCAAGAGGTTAGAGATCAATTTGAAAAAGAATTTAGCCTACCATTTCTAATTGAAAATGATGCGAATGTTGCTGCCCTTGGAGAGAGGTGGAAAGGTGCAGGCGAATTTCTTTTAACAAATGTAAAAAAGAGTTTAATAGGTATGCTTTTCCAACAGTTCGTAGGTTGACTGAATTGAAATTGGCTACTCTAGGAAATATGGCAGGAGTCATTGGAGCAGCTAGTTTATTATTATAATTAAAAAAACTATTAAATTTTTATAGAAGACATTGTTATCTATTATTATAAATGAGTAATAGACGAAAAAGTTTATAGAGAAAGGATTCGAGATTGATTGTCTCGGATCTTTTTGTTCGAAAACAAACAACAGAAAGCGCTATAAAAAACTTAAAAACTCATTATTTGTACAAAAAAAGATAAAATCAAACAAAAAATGTTGACTTTTTGTTTACAATGGTGTATATTATAGGTGTATCTGAAAAGTAACTTAAAATGCTTTGCATCTGAGGTGCTTTTTTAACTGATCGAGCAATCGATCAATCATAAATAATTTTTTGGAGGCATAGTAATGGCTATTGTAATTGGTGCAGATGCATCTGGAAAACGTTTAAAAGAACTTGTAAAAGACTTTTTAAACACTGAAGGATTTGAAGTAGTTGATGTAACTGCAGATGGTCAAGATTTTGTTGACGTCACTTTGGCAGTTGCAAAAGAAGTGAATACAGCTGATGACAATTTGGGTATTGTAATCGATGCTTATGGAGCTGGTCCATTCATGGTTGCTACTAAGATCAAAGGAATGGTTGCTGCTGAAGTTTCTGATGAACGTTCTGCATATATGACTCGTGGACACAACAACTCTCGTATGATTACTATGGGTGCTGAAATCGTTGGGGATGAATTAGCTAAAAACATCGTTAAAGGTTTCGTAAATGGTAAATACGATGGTGGTCGTCACCAAATTCGTGTAGATATGCTTAATAAAATGTGCTAGGAAAGAGGAAAGAAAAAAATGAAAATTGCAATTGGTTGTGACCATATCGTTACAAATGAAAAAATGGCTGTTTCTGATTTTTTGAAATCAAAAGGATACGAAGTGCTCGACTTTGGGACTTATGACCATACACGTACCCACTATCCCATCTTTGGTAAGAAAGTCGGTGAAGCTGTAGCTAGCGGTCAAGCAGATCTTGGTGTATGTATCTGCGGTACCGGTGTTGGTATCAACAATGCGGTAAACAAAGTTCCTGGTATCCGTTCTGCCTTGGTTCGTGATATGACTTCTGCTCTTTACGCTAAAGAACAATTGAATGCGAACGTTATCGGATTTGGTGGTAAGATCACTGGTGAATTGTTGATGTGCGATATCATCGAAGCATTCATTCATGCTGAATACAAACCAACTGAAGAAAACAAAAAATTGATTGCAAAAATCCAACATGTTGAAACCCATAATGCTCACCAAGCAGATGCAGACTTCTTTACTGAGTTTCTTGAAAAATGGGATCGCGGTGAATATCACGACTAAGGGGTAGAATATGATTCTAACGGTAACTTTGAATCCATCTATTGATATTTCTTATCCACTAGAAAAATTGAACTTAGATACCGTCAATCGCGTATCTGAAGTTTCTAAAACAGCTGGTGGGAAAGGTCTTAATGTTACACGTGTCCTTTCAGAAAGTGGAGATCAAGTAGTAGCGACAGGTTTTGTCGGTGGGACAAACGGTCAATTTTTGAAAGAGCATTTGCCAGCAGGAGTTCAGGCAGCGTTCTTTGATATCGATGGTGATACACGGAATTGTATCGCGATTCTACATGAAGGGAATCAGACAGAAATCCTGGAAGCAGGACCTGAAATTAGTAACTCTGAGTCAGAAGGATTCTTAAACCATTTTGAAGGATTGATGAAAGATTCAAATGTTATTGCTATTTCTGGTAGTCTCCCAGCTGGCCTGTCTACAGATTACTATGCAAAACTGATTGAAATCTCACAAAAGCATCAACGCAAGGTTGTACTAGATTCATCTGGAAAATCTCTAGAAGCAGTTTTGAAATCTAGTTTCAAGCCAACTGTTATCAAACCAAACAATGAAGAACTTTCTCAACTTTTGGGTAAAGAAGTAACAGAAGATCTTTCAGATTTGAAAGAAGTGTTAACAGATCCATTGTTTGATGGCATTGAATGGATTATCGTCTCACTTGGAGGAGATGGTGCATTTGCTAAGCATCAAAACACCTTCTACAAAGTGGATATTCCTAAAATTGAAGTAGTCAATCCGGTTGGTTCTGGAGATTCTACGGTTGCAGGAATTTCATCAGCTCTCAATAGTCAAAAAAATGACGAAGAATTGTTGAAACACGCAATGGTATTGGGAATGCTCAATGCACAAGAAAAAATGACTGGCCATGTGAATATGGACAACTACAATCAACTATA
Organism: Streptococcus sp. 20925_1_77; assembly: GCF_041432125.1. NCBI lineage: Bacteria > Bacillati > Bacillota > Bacilli > Lactobacillales > Streptococcaceae > Streptococcus > Streptococcus sp. 20925_1_77. The sequence continues at coordinate 5,440 of NZ_JAPVZB010000010.1, read as the reverse complement.
TAAAGAAATTAAAGTAAAAGAGGTATAAAAATGGCACTTACAGCACAAAAACGTAAATCATTAGAAAAACTTTCAGACGAAAATGGAATCATCTCAGCTTTGGCATTCGACCAACGTGGTGCCTTGAAACGTTTGATGGGTCAATACCAAGATGCTGAACCAACTGTAGCTCAAATGGAAGAATTGAAAGTTCTTGTAGCAGATGAATTGACAAAATATGCTTCATCTATGCTTCTTGACCCTGAATATGGACTTCCTGCTACTAAAGCTTTGGATAAAAATGCTGGACTCCTTCTTGCATATGAAAAAACAGGATACGATACTTCAAGCACAAAACGTTTGCCTGACTGCTTGGATGTATGGTCTGCAAAACGTATCAAAGAACAAGGTGCAGATGCTGTTAAATTCTTGCTTTACTATGATGTAGATAGTGAAGATGAATTGAACCAACAAAAACAAGCTTACATCGAACGTGTAGGTTCTGAATGTGTGGCTGAAGATATCCCATTCTTCTTGGAAATCTTGGCTTACGATGAAAAGAATGCTGACACAGGTTCTGTTGAATTTGCTAAAGAAAAACCTCGTAAAGTTATTGAAGCAATGAAAGTATTCTCAAACCCACGCTTCAATATCGATGTATTGAAAGTTGAAGTTCCAGTAAACATGAAATATGTTGAAGGATTTGCTGAAGGTGAAGTGGTTTACAGCCGTGAAGAAGCTGCTGCTTACTTCAAAGCACAAGACGAAGCTACAAACCTTCCATACATCTACTTGAGTGCTGGTGTATCAGCTAAATTGTTCCAAGAAACTCTTGAATTTGCTCACAATTCAGGTGCAAACTTCAACGGTGTACTTTGTGGACGTGCAACTTGGGCTGGATCTGTTCAATCTTATGTTGAAAAAGGTGAAGAAGCAGCTCGCGAATGGTTGCGTACAACAGGATTCCAAAACATTGATGAATTGAACAAAGTTCTTCAACAAACTGCTACTTCTTGGAAAGAAAGAGTTTAAAATAAATTCACTTGATTTAAAATTTCAACGATTTAACCTCCTAAAGTATCTTAAGGTGATATATTAAAATTTCTTCTTTGTTGAAATTATTAAATAGAAGACCATCGTCAGACTTTCAAATTTTGGAAGTTTTCGATGGTTTTTCTTTTCCTATGTCAGAAACTAAAACTGTAAATGTTCCTAGTTTCAGTTATTATATAACTAAACATAGGAATAAAGGTATATAATAAAGTTGTCCTCAATTAGAATTTCCCCTCTATTTTGAGGACAATAGTAGGAGATGGTGAAAAGGGTAGTCGTTAAAGTAATTTTTCTAACTTTTCTCTCCATTTTTTATGGTAAACTCCTTGATTTAAGTTTTTTAGTTGTAAAAATGAAAACATATTTTTTGTTTAAAGCAAACAAAAAAATAACAAAAATAGCAAAAAAATAATCAGAAAGGGTTTACAAAATCAATTATAAGTGTTATAATGAAAACATAGTTTGAATAGGGTGGATCGTAACTGAGTAATATTAGGCGAGACTGCAAATGAATTCGGGGGGTAGTATTATTCTGTTTTCCCTGCTCGTTTGTGGTCTTTTTATATTTGTCTATGACGTTATGATTATCTTACTTTTGGTCATAATACTGGGAGAAAGGAGGAGTTACAGTGTTTCGGATTGTAAGCCCGATTAATAACAATATTGCTTTAGTAAGAGATGAAAATCAAAGAGAGTTAATCGTTACTGGTAAAGGTATTGTCTTTCAAAAGAAAAAAGGAGACATTATTGTAACTAGTTTAGTTGACAAGGTATTCCATTTGAAGACGGAAGAATCAAAAGAAAACTTTTTGGCTCTCTTAAAAGATGTTCCTCTTGATTTTATTACAGTGACATATGATGTTATTGATAAATTAACACTGAAATACAATTATCCTGTACAGGATTATCTGTATGTAACTTTAACTGATCACATTTATTGTGCTTACCAGTCTATTCAAACAGGTAACTACCAAAGTAGTAAGTTGCCAGATGTTTCAAATGAGTATCCAATTGAATATCAAATTGGTGAAGAAGCTCTTTCCATTTTCAAATCAAAATTATTTGATGGTTTTCCTGAGGACGAACTTGGAAGAATTGCTATTCATTTTATAAATGCTAAGAGAGAAGGGGAAGTGACTCCATCGTTTCAGATTAGTCGAACGAAGCATATTCTTGAATTAGTTAAGCAGGAATTGTCTCGAGACAATATTGAACGAACTCCACAGAATAGTAATTTCTATGATCGTTTCATGGTTCATCTAAGTTATTTTTTGGATTATATTGATCGATCTAGGAAAGATAACACGTCCTTGCTGGGAATGGAAGAACATCTAGAGGTTTCGTATCCTAAAGCTTTTGAAATAGGAAACAGAATCTATAATGTCATTGCAAGAGAAACAGGAGTGGATTTATTCCACAGTGAACGAATATATATCGTTCTTCATATTCAACGTCTCTTGTAAAAAATTAATTTGCTCTATATCATTAAATTTATAAGGAGGAACTATTATGAATAGAGAAGAAGTCCAATTACTTGGCTTTGAAATTGTCGCTTATGCTGGTGATGCTCGTTCTAAACTACTTGAAGCATTAAAAGCTGCTGAAGCTAGCGATTTTGCTAAAGCAGAAGCTCTTGTTGAAGAAGCAGGTGGCTGTATTGCGGAGGCCCATAAGGCTCAAACAACCATGCTAGCGCAAGAAGCAGCGGGGGAAGAAATTCCATACAGCATCACAATGATGCACGGACAGGATCACTTGATGACAACCATCTTGTTAAAAGATGTGGTTCATCATCTTATTGAATTATACAAACGGGGAGCTAAATAATAATGAACAAACTCATTGAGCTTATTGAAAAAGGAAAACCATTCTTTGAAAAGATTTCTCGTAATAAATATTTGCGAGCGATTCGTGATGGTTTCATTGCAGGGATGCCTGTAATCTTATTCTCATCTATCTTCATCCTAATTGCGTATGTACCAAACGCATGGGGATTCCATTGGTCTAAAGATATTGAAACTTTCTTGATGACTCCATATAGCTATTCTATGGGCATCTTGGCATTCTTCGTTGCTGGGACAACGGCTAAGGGTTTGACAGATTCAATGAACCGTGACCTCCCAGCAACCAACCAAATCAACTACATTTCAACAATGTTGGCTACTATGGTTGGCTTCTTGCTCATGGCTGCTGAACCTGCTAAAGATGGCGGATTCTTAACAGCATTCATGGGGACTAAAGGGTTGTTAACAGCCTTTATTGCTGCATTCATTACTGTTAATGTTTACAAAGTCTGTGTGAAAAACAATGTGACCATCCGCATGCCGGACGAGGTTCCACCAAATATTTCACAAGTATTTAAAGACTTGATTCCATTTACATTATCAGTTGTACTCTTGTATGCACTTGAATTAGTTGTTAAAGCAAGCCTTCATGTAACAGTTGCTGAATCAATCGGTACTCTTCTTGCACCACTATTCTCAGCAGCAGATGGTTATGTTGGAATTACGATCATTTTCGGTGCTTTTGCATTCTTCTGGTTTATTGGTATTCACGGCCCATCTATCGTTGAGCCTGCGATTGCAGCGATCACTTATGCAAATGCCGAAGTAAACTTGAACTTGATTCAACAAGGAATACACGCTGATAAGATCCTTACTTCAGGTACTCAAATGTTTATCGTTACTATGGGTGGTACTGGTGCGACTCTTGTCGTTCCATTCATGTTCATGTGGTTAACGAAATCAAAACGTAACCGTGCAATTGGACGTGCATCTGTAGTTCCAACATTCTTTGGTGTTAACGAACCAATCTTGTTCGGTGCTCCATTGGTATTGAACCCAATCTTCTTCATTCCATTTATCTTTGCTCCAATTGCAAACGTATGGATCTTCAAATTCTTTGTTGATACCTTGGGAATGAACTCATTTACTTCTAACCTACCATGGACAACTCCTGGACCTCTGGGTATTGTTCTTGGTACGAACTTCCAAGTACTTTCATTCATCCTTGCTGCACTTCTTGTTGTAGTAGACGTGATCATTTACTACCCATTCGTTAAAGTTTACGATGAACAAATTCTTGAAGAAGAACGTTCAGGTAAATCAAACGATAGCTTGAAAGAAAAAGTTGCTGCAAACTTTAACACTGCAAAAGCAGATGCTATTCTTGAAAAAGCTGGTGTTGAAGGTGAACCAGTTCAAAACAATATCACAAAAGAAACAAACGTATTGGTTCTTTGTGCCGGTGGTGGAACTAGTGGACTTCTTGCCAATGCTTTGAATAAAGCTGCTGCAGAATACAATGTTCCTGTGAAGGCTGCTGCTGGTGGTTACGGTGCTCACCGTGAAATGTTGCCAGAATTTGACCTTGTTATCCTTGCTCCTCAAGTAGCTTCAAACTATGAAGATATGAAGGCTGAAACAGATAAACTTGGAATCAAATTGGCTAAGACTGAAGGAGCTCAATACATCAAGTTGACTCGTGATGGTAAAGGCGCTCTTGCATTCGTTCAAGAACAATTTCAATAATAAATACATTTACTGTTGATTAAAGTGAGATGGAGAAGGATTGCTCACTTACTCCTCTCCATCTTGCTTTATTTTTATTTTATGATTGAGAAGGGGAAACTTATGTCAAAAACATTACCTAAAGATTTTATTTTCGGTGGCGCAACAGCAGCTTACCAGGCAGAAGGTGCGACTCATACTGACGGAAAAGGACCAGTTGCATGGGATAAATATTTAGCAGACAACTATTGGTATACTGCTGAACCAGCGAGTGATTTCTACCATAAATATCCAGTAGACTTACAGTTGGCGGAAGAATATGGCGTAAACGGAATTCGTATTTCTATTGCTTGGTCACGTATTTTCCCAACTGGCTATGGTGAAGTCAATCCAAAAGGGGTAGAATTCTATCATAAGTTATTTGCAGAATGCCATAAACGTCATGTAGAACCATTCGTAACTCTTCACCACTTTGATACTCCTGAAGCTCTTCACTCAAATGGAGACTTCTTGAATCGTGAAAATATCGAACACTTTGTAGATTATGCTGCTTTCTGTTTTGAAGAATTCCCAGAAGTCAACTACTGGACAACCTTCAATGAAATTGGCCCAATCGGTGATGGTCAATACTTAGTAGGTAAATTCCCACCAGGTATTCAATATGACCTTGCCAAAGTCTTCCAATCACACCACAATATGATGGTTTCTCATGCACGTGCTGTGAAATTGTACAAAGACAAAGGCTACAAAGGTGAAATCGGGGTTGTTCACGCCCTTCCAACTAAGTATCCATTGGATCCTAAAAATCCTGCAGACGTACGTGCTGCTGAGTTGGAAGATATCATCCACAACAAATTTATCTTGGATGCAACCTACCTTGGACACTATTCAGATGCAAC
>NZ_JAPVZB010000009.1:0-75288 GCF_041432125.1 Streptococcus sp. 20925_1_77 | reverse complement strand
GTTGCATCTGAATAGTGTCCGAGGTAAGTCGCATCCAAGATAAACTTGTTGTGGATGATATCTTCCAACTCAGCAGCACGTACGTCTGCAGGATTTTTAGGATCCAATGGATACTTAGTTGGAAGTGCGTGAACAACCCCGATTTCACCTTTATAACCTTTGTCTTTGTACAATTTCACAGCACGTGCATGAGAAACCATCATATTGTGGTGAGATTGGAAGACTTTGGCAAGGTCATATTGAATACCTGGTGGGAATTTACCAACCAAGTATTGACCATCACCGATTGGGCCAATTTCATTGAAGGTTGTCCAGTAGTTGACTTCTGGGAATTCTTCAAAACAGAAAGCAGCATAATCTACAAAGTGTTCGATATTTTCACGATTCAAGAAGTCTCCATTTGAGTGAAGAGCTTCAGGAGTATCAAAGTGGTGAAGAGTTACGAATGGTTCTACATGACGTTTATGGCATTCTGCAAATAACTTATGATAGAATTCTACCCCTTTTGGATTGACTTCACCATAGCCAGTTGGGAAAATACGTGACCAAGCAATAGAAATACGAATTCCGTTTACGCCATATTCTTCCGCCAACTGTAAGTCTACTGGATATTTATGGTAGAAATCACTCGCTGGTTCAGCAGTATACCAATAGTTGTCTGCTAAATATTTATCCCATGCAACAGGTCCTTTACCGTCTGTATGAGTCGCACCTTCTGCCTGATAAGCTGCAGTTGCGCCACCAAAAATAAAATCTTTAGGAAGTGTTTTTGTCATATTTTCACCTATTTCTTGATTGGATAAAATGAAAAGCGAGGGGAGAGGAGTTAGTGAGCCATCCATCTCCATCTCACTTTTTAGTTCTTATTCTTCAAATTGAGCTTGAACAAAGGCTAGAGCACCTTTTCCATCACGGGTTAACTTGATGTACTGAGCACCTTCTGTCTTCGCCAATTTGATGCCTAGTTTATCTGTTTCAGCCTTCATATCTTCGAAGTTGGAAGCAACCTGAGGCGCCAAGATAACAAGGTCAAATTCTGGCAACATTTCACGGTGGGCTCCATAGCCACCTGCTGCAGCTTTAACTGGAACTTTATACTCTTCTGCGGCTTTATTCAAAGCATTGGCAAGAAGACCACTTGTTCCTCCACCAGCACAAAGAACGAGGACGTTTGTTTCTTCAGTAATTGTATTTTGTGCTGAATCTACTCCAGCTTTTTCAAGAATAGCATCTGCTTTTGCAGTGTTAAAGTTTGCAGCTACCTTTTCTTTTAATTCATCATTAGTTTTACCTGAACGTTCTTCTTCAAGAATTTGTTCATCATAAACCTTGAGGAATGGATAGTAGATAACAATATCTACTACAATTAACAATGCTGCAAGAGCGAATGATAAGAACTGGAAGTTTGTACCAAGAACAATACCAAGAGGTCCTGGTGTAGTCCATGGAAGGTTGGCAGTAAATGAGTTCATGCCAAGTGTTTCAATAAAGAACTTAAAGATCCATACGTTTGCAATTGGTGCAAAGATGAATGGGATAAAGAAGATTGGGTTCAAAACAAGTGGTGCACCAAACAAGATTGGTTCGTTTACACCAAAGAATGTAGGAACTACTGAAGCGCGTCCAATAGCACGATTTCGTTTCGATTTACATAACCACATAAACATGAACGGAACAACAAGAGTTGCACCAGTACCACCCATAGTGACGATGAACATTTGTGTACCAGATGTAAGGATCTTATCAGCGTGCATACCTTGTTGAAGGAGGTTCAAGTTGACTTCGGCATTTGCATAAGTGATCGCTGCAATCGCAGGCTCAACGATAGATGGGCCGTGAATACCAATAAACCAGAAGAATGCAAAGGCACCGAAAATAATCGTAATACCAACATAACCGTCTGCTGCTGAGAATAGTGGAGCAAGAAGGGTACCGATTGATTCAGCAACCGTTACATGAAGGCTTGCTTTCACAACTAATTCAAGTGCATACAAGAGTACAACTGACAATGTAAATGGAATCAGGTCTTTAAATACTTGTGAAATATTTGGTGGAACCTCGTCTGGCATGCGAATCGTCACATTATTTTTCACACAGACCTTATAAACATTAACGGTAACAAAGGCTGCAATGAAGGCTGTCAACAGACCTTTTGTACCCATGAAGGCTGTTAAGAATCCACCTTCTTTAGCAGGTTCGGCAGCCATGAGCAAGAAGCCAACCATAGAAGCCAACATTGTAGAAATGAAGTTGATTTGGTTAGTTGCTGGAAGGTCGCGGTTCATTGAATCAGTCAAAGCCTTAGCCGTTGTACCACCAACGAAGAAGGCCAAGATGCCCATAGAATAGCTATATGGAGTCATCAAGAAAGTTTCAATATCTTTAGACCAATGGAATCCCCAAGCGTTTGGTACATACGCAATTAGGATGAAGATAGATGAGAATAAGATTACAGGCATCCCTGCAATGAAACCATCACGAATCGCTCGCAAATATTTGTTTCGAGAAATCTTTTCAAAGAAAGGTTTCCCTTTTTCAATCAGTTCAATCAGTTTATTCATTATTTCGCTCCTCTTTTATATAGTTCAATCAGATGGTGAATCACGTCTTTTAATAGGATCGTTGTCATGAGATGGTCTTGACCATGCATCATGGTAATGCTATAGGGGATTTCTTCTCCTGCTGCTTCATGCGCTAGCATGGTCGTTTGAGATTTGTGAGCCTCAGCGATACAGGACCCTGCTTCTTCTACTAAGGATTCTGCTTTAGCAAAATCACCATTTTCAGCAGCTTTTAAGGCTTCCACTAATTTTGATCGAGCGTCACCGGCATAAGCGACAATTTCAAAGCCAAGTAATTGGACTTCTTCTTTATTCATGTTGGTTCCTCCTTATGATACCTTTTGAAAATTTTTATAATAGACGTTGAATATGAAGGGCTAAATAGACTTTTTCATTAGGAGATATTTTGGCTCCTGTCTGTTCAGCGATGGTTTGGTAGATTTGATGACTAATCTCATAAGCCTTTGGATAACTTAGCTGAATCAGTTGTTCCATCTCGCTCAAACCTTCTGGATCTTCTCTTCCCTTATCTAGCGAATCTAGGAAATAATTGAGATGGATCATAAAGCGATCATAGAAATGACTGTTTTCTTCTTTCCGTTTCAAGCCATTTTGAGCTAGTTTTTCTTCTACAGCTTTCAAAATAACTTGTCGGTCCTGGACATCTGGATCTTGCTCATGAATCATTTCCCCTTGTGCATTAATGAAATGATAAGCGATACGATTCACTTCATCGTCAGGAAGTTGATCCAAGAGCCGCTTTCGAAAGATCTCAATCGCTTCTTTTGCGATTTTATAGGGAATCGGGTGCATAGCAGACGCATCAGGAAGGTCACTGTGTTTGTATCTTCCCTGTTGAACTGCCTGGTAAGAACAAAAGATGTGATCTGTTAATGTCACATAGATATATTCTTGAACAGGATAGGCATATTTCTTAGACAAGGTATCAATCACTTCATAAGTGGTTGTAATGAAATCAAGAGGAACATCCTTTAGAAGGGCCATAAAGTTTTCTCTTGACTCATCCGTGTTTAAACGAAATACTTTTTCGACCTTATCATCAGCTACTAGATCATTTTTCTTTTTCCCAAAAGCAATCCCACTCCCAATAACAATCAACTCTTGTTGTAGTTCATTTTGAACCAAAGCAACATTATTGTTCATTGGATGGATAATACGATACATGAGGCTCTCCTTTGTAAAATTTGTTAAAAGCAAATAAAAATGACCACGAAGCAACTGAAAAAACTAGCCTACACTAATTGTTCAGTCTACTTGTGGTCACGCCTAATCTAACTTAGTAACGCTCACTGCTATTCAACTTATAAACTTATTCTATCATAAGTTTTTTGTTTTGTAAACCCTTACAGCAAAAATTTTTAAACATTTTTTTATAAAAAATAAACAAGACCTTAAAATAATGAAGAGGCTGGGATATAAGTCCTAGCCTCTCAATCATCTTTGGATTGTCGAGCAAGACGCAGTGGTTGAGTGGGCTCTATTACGCTGATTTCATCAGCTTTTACAGCCCTACTCAACTGTGCGGAGGTGGGACGACGAAATCGAATTCTAACGAATGACCGATTTCTGTCCCACTCTCTAACTGTTGCTTTAGGAGGCAATCATCATTTGAATCTTATACGCGTTCTGTCCAAGGTGTTGCTACTTTAGCCAAGACTGCGTTCAATTCTTCAATATTTTGTCGACCTTCTTTACGAAGCCATTCACGAGCAGCTGCTTCTCCATCTTTGATGTAAGCTTCTACTGAACCTGCCCATGTTGCACGTCCACAAAGAACACCGTTGAAGTTTGCACCAGATGCATGAGCAAATTCCAAGGTTTCTTGGAAGAGCTTAGCTGATACACCTGCACTGAGGTAGATGTATGGAAGGTTGGTTGCTTCTTCTTGTTCTTTGAAGAAAGCAGCTGCTTCTTCACGACTATAGACAACTTCTCCTTCTCCAAATCCTTCCACGAAGTTCACATTAACTGGAACTTCCACTTTCAAGACATCGATATTGAAACGAGGATCTGAGAAGACTTTCATAGCCTCAATCACCTTACGAGGTTTCACTTTCGCATATTCAGCAGAGGTTGCATCTGCAATTCCTTCATCATAAGCCAAGATTTCAAGGAAGAATGGAATATCTTCAGCAGCGCATTCAGAACCGATGCGTTCGATATAAGCTTGTTTTTCTTGGTTGAGTTCATCTGCACTGTCTACATCATAGTAGAGCAAGAATTTCACAGCATCTGCGCCTTGTTCTTTGATGCGTTTTGCTGACCAAAGGTTCAAGCAGTCTGGCAAGCGCTTGGTGCTTGATGTATCGTAACCTGTTTTTTCATAGGCAAGTAAGAGACCAGCATCTTTGTCCAAGGCTTTTGTAGCAGGTAGACCATATTCTGGGTCCAATAACATAGATGAAGCATATTTTGTCAATTCATCAGCTACAAGGACTTTTAATTCTTCCATTTGTGCTACTGTTGGTTCTGTGTCTTGGTATTTGGCCATCAAGCGTTTCAAAGCCCCACGTTGGTCGAAAGCCAAAGCTGAAATGACACCGTCTTTTGTACTAAGACGTTCCAAATAGTTGCGTTTTTGTTCTGTTAATACCATTTTATACCTCTTTTACGATTAATTGTTGATACAAGGCATCATAGTGCCCCATGTTGACATGTCCTGTTTGTGCTTCTTGCGCATTTAACATTCCAAGAACATTTGCTTTCTTGAGCAAGTCTGCGTCACTCTCATGATGATAGAGACCAGATGCAATCCCTGCAACAGTCGAATCACCAGATCCGACTGGATTGACGACATCGATCTTAGGAATATCTACCTTATAGAAGACATCCCCATGCTTAGCGAAAGCGCCATTTGCACCAAGGGAGACAATCACCCATTCGATGCCATCAAAGAGAGAATCCTGAAGAACTTCTTTTAAGTCTTCCACATTCTTACTCACTTCTTTTCCTAACAACTGTGATAATTCTTCATTGTTTGGTTTAATGACCGTAGGCTTGACAGCTGCTTGAATGGCAGCTTCTAAAGAAGCTCCCGAGCAATCAAGTACGACTGGTTTCCCAGCTTCCCTTGCAATCTTAACAAGGCTAGCATAGTAGTCCACTGGTAAACCAGCAGGAAGACTTCCAGAGATGGCAACAACCTCTACTTGTTCAACCAAGTGACGATAATGGTCGAGAAAGTCTTGGCCTTCTTTCTCAGAAATGGTTGGACCTTTTTCTAAGATTTCTGTTTGCTTGCCTTCGTGAAGGATGGCGATACAATTACGTGTATCTCCAGCAATTTCAAAGAAACGTTCCTCTATCCCTTCTCCTAAATGATCGAGAATGAATTGCCCCGTCCGACCACCAAGTAGGCCAGTCGCTGCCACTGGATCCTTTATCTCAGAAAGTACACGAGTAACGTTAAGACCTTTCCCACCAGCTGTCTTACTCACCTCAGCCACACGATTGACTGTATCCAATTGGAGTACATCCAAAGGATAAGAAATATCAATCGAAGGGTTCATCGTGACCGTTAATATCATACGTCACCTCTTAGTCGTGGTATTCACCACGGTCCCATTTTTCAAGGAATTCTGTAAAGAAATCAGCATCCGCTTGATGAGCATTATGGGTTTCCACATGTTGGATCTTAGCGATCAATTTTTTATTTTCTTCAGTTGGTTTGTATTCAGCGTGGATGAATGCTTCAATGATATCGCACATGAGCAATTCACCAGTAATTTTACCACCAAATCCGATGACATTTGCGTTCAATTCTTCTTTTGCATAAAGAGCAGTTGTCATATCGCGTACCAAGGCAGAACGGATACCAGGTACTTTGTTAACAGCATTGTTAATCCCAACACCAGTACCACAGATACAAACACCAAGATCTGCTTGGCCACTTGCTACGGCTTCACCGACTTTCTTACCAAAGATTGGATAGTGGGTACGTGTATGGTCATAAGTCCCAAAGTCGAGCACTTCGTATCCTTTTGATTTCAAAAAATCAGATACAGCCATTTTTTCATTTGTCACAATGTGATCACAACCAATTGCAATTCTCATTTGAATTCTCCTCTCATTAGCACATCTTATTCAACATATCAACACGGATTTGGTGACGGCCACCGTCGTATTTACCATTGACGAAGCCTTTGGCAATGTTTTTCGCCAATTCATCTCCAACAATTTCAGCTCCCATGGTGATCATTCGAGAATTGTTGTGACCACGTGTCATATAAGCAGAACGTTCATCTGAAACTTCTGCTGCCACCATTCCTTTGATTTTAGTCGAAACCATAAATGGACCAGCTCCATAAGCATCAATCACGATTCCAAGATTTTGATCGTTTTTGTTCACTTCGCTCGCAACTGCAAGTGTCACATCTACAAAATCTTGACCTTCAGCGGTTACATCTACAACATCGAAGTTTTCTTTTACAAGAAACTCTTTCACGAGATCTTTTAATCTTAATCCTGCAGCATCTGCACCAATTACAATAGACATGTCCTGTCCTCCTTTTGTTTGTTTCAGTAAATATTCCTGTTGTTAATTTTTCACAAAGAAACATTTTCTTACTTTTGATATTATATTACACCTATTTCGAACGAAAGTCAACATTAAATTGTTTATTTTCGAACATTTTTTTAAAAATATAAACACCATATCTAGAAAAGATATGGTGTCAGTTTTCAAACTACATGAAACGATTATTTTGCATTTGCAGCATATTCTTCGTTACGTTTGATCATTTGTTTTCTGTACCAAGCGAAGATTCCGATATAGAATGCCAAGAAGACAACTACACCAAGAATAGCTTTGATATCACCAGTCGTTGCGTTACCGATTGTCCAACCGAGCAATTTTTCAACTGGTCCTTCAAGAGTTGAGTGAGTGATCAATTGAGTAGAAGCTACCCCTTTAGGGAAGGCATCAACACTCTTAGCCAATTGAGTTGCAAATGGTGCAATCAATGTACCTGAAAGAAGGAAGAGTGGCAAGAGAAGGCTTCCGAAGATGATCATACGGATCAATTTACCGCGTGTTACAACCAACAAGGCTGGAGTTACACCCATAGCGATGATACCAGCAAGTGGCAAGATACCATTTCCGACTTTAGAAAGAAGTACTGCTTCGATCAACATGATTGGTGCAAGTACGTTGGCACAAGCCCAGATTTCAGCACGACCAGCGATAAATGGCCAGTCCAAACCGATGTTGAATTTACGTCCTTGAAGACGTTTAGTAGCAACGTTTGTAATACCTTGTGACAATGGTTCTACCGCTGCGATGAACCAAGAACCGATCAATGAGAACAATTCCAAGCAGACACCGGCAGTCAAACCAAGGCTCAACCAACCTTTAATAACCAATTCCCATTTGTCAGCATCTTGCACACCAGCAACTGGATGTGGAGTACCCATGATACCGATGACGATACCAAGAAGGAAACCGATAAAGAATTTAGATCCCCAGAAACCGATCTTCTTGTTCAATTTAGCAGCGTCGAAGTCGTATTTATCAAGACCTGGGAAGAATTTGTCAAAGATTTTATCCAAGACCATGATGATTGGGTTCATCATGTAGTTCATGTGAGTAGATGTCATAGGTGATGAACTTGGTGCATTCAACAAATCGTCAAATGTTGGTTTCATCAAGTCTGAGTTGATGATTTTCATAACCCCTACAAGGACAACGGCAAGAGTTGCAACGAAAAGTGAAACTCCCTGGCTGACACCGTTGTTGTCAGCATACCATTTGATCAAAAGACCAGTGATAGACAAGTGCCAGATATCGAAGATATCGACGTCAAGTGTATCCGTTTTCTTGATCGCAAGCATGATAACGTTGACGATCAACATAATCAACAAGAAATAAAGTGTCCAGGCAGACCCCCAAGTAATGGTCGCAAGAGGCGCCCAACCAACGTCCGTGATATTCAATTGAATACCAGTATTCTCAACGAATTTTGCAAGAGATGCTGAGAAAGCTCCATTCAACATACCGATGATAGCACCGATACCAGTAAGGGCGATGGCAAGTTTAATACCACCTTCAAGCGCTTTGGAGAATTTCACTCCAAACAAAAGTGCCAATAGAGTTAGGACGATCAACATGATGATCGGAGCACCCATGTCTAGGATGGGTTTGAAAAACTTATTGGCAAAATCAATAATGCCATTCATAATAAATCCTCCCGATTTATGAATTTTTTTGTAATTTACAGCAGAAAGTGTTCCCAATTTTATAATTGGATAACGCTTACAATCGCGTTAAAAAAATATTAACTTAATCCATGTTCTTTAATGGCAGCTTCGATGTTATCAAAGACTGGCGCACTCATCGCTGGAATACGGAACAAGATTGGTCCTGCTTCTACCACAGGAATACCAGGATCGAATCCCAAATCAGTCGCAGCAATTGGAGTAAAGATGTCATAACCAGAAATCAAATCTTCATTGACGTCTTTGACCATGACAGCGTCACAACGCACATCATAACCACGGTTTGACAACTCTTCTTCCAACGCATTCTTAATTTGGTGGCTAGAGTTAACGCCTGCACCACAGGCAGCTAAAATTTTAATCATTTGGATGTCCTCCATTATAAATATTTACGAATGTTTTAGGAAATAGTTTCCGTAATGTATTGATAAAGCTTATCTTCACTATCTAATTTCGATAGAGCTTCGAGATTTCCATTGGATGTAAAGAAATCCATCAGTTGGGCCAAAATATTGGTTTGGCTTGAGCTCGTATTATTGATAATAAAGAATAAGAGTGAAACTTGAACTTCCTTATCTGGAGCAATCATATTATGGAAAGTTACGGGTTGATCCAAACGAACCACGACCACATTCTCAGTGAGATTATGGACAATGTCTGTATGCGGGATCGCCACATTTGGTAAGTCCTTACCAAGAAATTCCATGTCTAATCCAGTCGGGAAAGACTTTTCACGCTCAATCAAAGCGGAACGATAGGTTGGTGTCACAATCTGTCGCTCTTCCAATAAGCTTGCTACCTGCTCAAAGAGATCTGTTTGATCCTTGGCATGTAGGCAAAATACAAGATCTTTGTTAAAGAGTTGATTTAATCCCATTGTTGCCACCTCCTTATCTAACTATTTATTTTATAGCTTCAGTATATCACTATATTGATTGAGTGTCAATCATTTTTTGTCTAAATTTGTTTAATTTTGTTTGTATATCGCTCTAAAGCGCTTTCTATCCGTCATTTTCCAACATCATTAAATCAGTAAAAAGAGAGTGGGACAGAAATCGGTAATTCGTTAGAATTCGATTTCGTCGTCCCACCTCCGCACAGTTAAGTAGGGCTGTAAAAGCTGATAAAATCAGCGTAGTAGAGCCCACTCAACCACTGCGTCTTGCTCGACAATCCAAAGACAATCAAGAGGCTAGGACTTCTGTCCCAGCCTCTCATTTTATATGATTTTCGTATACAAGGCATATTTGTCTTTGATCTTCTTTGGAATACTATCATCAGTAATAATGGCATTCAGGTCTTCCACTCGATAGAAACTATAGAAAGAATAGCTATCAAACTTACTGTTATCAGCAACCACATATTTCTCAATTGCATTGTTTAGAATAATAGCATTACCATTTCCCTCTTCTTCATTTGCTGTGGAAACATGATGCCCATCGATGCCATTGACCCCGATGAAAGCTTTAGAAACCTTGATTTCTTTCAAGAGTTTATTGGCAAATTGACCGACAAAAGTTTGTGTCTTCACCCGGTAGCGACCACCAACTAAGATCAGGTCATAATTTGGAAAATCCTTTAGCTTTTCAAAAATGGGGAGGGAATTGGTGACGATACTGATTTCCTTTCCCTCTAAATAGTCACCGATAAAATCTGTTGTCGTACCTGACCCAATAAAGACGGTATCCCCATTTTCGATCAACTCTGCACATTTTTTTGCAATGGTGCGTTTCTCATCAATATTGATGAGATTTTTCTCACTGTGAGAAGCCTCTAACAAGCTATCTTTTACCTTTTTGTGGGCTCCACCATGTACACGAACTAAAAGACCTTGTTTTTCAAGATCGATCAGATCACGACGAATGGTCATGTCTGTCACCCCAAAGAGTTCCTTGAGTTCTTTGACTGATACCACACTTTTTCGATCCAGTTCCTGAAGAATTTCAACATGTCTGCTATCTTTCATGGTACTACTTCCATTCCTACTATATTTGTCTCTATTATACTATATTTTTCAAAAAACACAAATTCAAACATTATATTAACAAGGGTAAACATGATATTTTTAAATAAATAAAAGAAAAAAGCCTTCTGATAAATCAGAAAGCTTTAATTTTGCTATTTCTAGCTTCCTCACCTTTGGATCAAGGCTCGGGACAAAAAGGTTTAGAAAACCTTTTTATTTTGCGATTGGGTAAACAGAAACTTGTTTTTTATCGCGACCTTTACGTTCGAAGCGTACTACGCCTTCAACTTTTGCGAACAAAGTATCGTCTCCACCACGTCCAACGTTCACACCTGGGTAGATGTGTGTTCCACGTTGACGGTAAAGGATAGATCCACCTGTTACAGTTTGTCCATCAGCTGCTTTAGCTCCAAGACGTTTTGCTTGTGAATCACGTCCGTTTGATGTAGAACCTCCACCTTTTTTGTGGGCGAAAAGTTGCAAGTTAGCAAGATTCAATTTCAACATAATTGTTTTCCTCCATGTTAGTTTTCTGTGATAACTCTTGTTTGGACGAACTCTGAAGAGTTCTCCGATAAGTTTGCCATCCCTAAGAAAAATGATTCAAAGAATAGTTGGGTCATTTCTCTTTGATGTGGTGGAATATCTGTCGGGATTGTGACCCGAAGGAAGCCACCTTCTTCTTCGTTTAATTCTAGATCCGGTTCGTAGCCTGCAAATTTCTCAACAGAGTTGACAAAGTTAATGGCTAGAGTCGAAACCGATGCACACACGACATCAAAGCCATATTCACCGCTTCCAGCGTGCCCAGTGATTTCTGCACTCCTCAGCTCGCCATCTTCGGCTCGTTCAAAGACTGCTTGTATCATGTGTTCTCCTAAAAATTAAGCGTTGATAGCGTTGATGACAACTTTAGTGTAAGGTTGACGGTGACCTTGTTTACGGTGGCTACCTTTTTTAGGTTTGTACTTGTAAGTAACAACTTTCTTTTGTTTTCCTTGTTTTTCAACAGTTCCAACAACAGTAGCTCCTGAAACAAGTGGAGTTCCGACAACAGTGTTTTCACCACCAACAAGAACAACTTCGTTAAATGTAACTTCTTGACCAGCTTCAACGTTCAATTTTTCAACGTAGACTGCTTGACCAACTTCAACTTTAACTTGTTTTCCGCCAGTTTTAATGATTGCGTATGTGCTCATTATGCACCTCCTATGTATTTTTGGGTTTCCCCGTATTTTTGTGAAGACTCGCCTAGCATCGTGGGACGAACCACTTACTCTCATGGAAATGAGCGACGATGTTCGAGCGGTTGCACAGGCATGTGCATAGTCAACTCTCTAAGTATATCACTTCTATCAGACAAAGACAAGTATTTTTGCGCTTTGAAAGCGAATTTTCTTTGAAAAATCTATTTTTTGTATCTTGTAGTTTAAGATCGCATTCAAAACCTGCCTTCATCTACTTATCCTTAAATTTAAAGTCATTGAAGCTCATTTTGGCTTTAGACGAATCGTTCATCCCCTTCATTTTTTCTTCTTGTTCCTTAGTAATTTTTATCGGAATTGCTGCAGCAGTATTTGGTTTTAACACACCCGATTCGCTCACTTCATAGTCAACTGTAACATCTTTAAAAAGCGGCTCTCCATCATATTCCAAATTCAGGACAAAGGATCCATCACGATCGATGGTTGTGGTGGTACGATTCACAATAAAGAATAAGGCGAAGCGGTTTTCCTCATTTCCAAAGGTATATCCTGGAAAAAAGACAAATAATTTTCCAGCTTCTCCAAGCGTTGGATGTTCCTTGATAAATTTTTCGGACGCTTCCAAGACTTCGTTGTCCTGGTCTTTATACTGCTCGGCCCTGACAAATGTGAGGGGTTCTTTTTTTCTACTGCTTGATTGGCTAGTCTTCTCTTCTTTTTTCGGGCCAGTAAACGATACTTTGACACAGCCTGTCAACAGAAGCAAACTTGTCATTAATACGATAATTTTTTTCATCTTGTCTCCTTTAAGTTGGTTAGAAAAAGAGGCTGGATACGCCCAGTCTCTCCTATAGCAAATCCTCAATCAGGTCATCAACCTCGTCTTTTTCTACTTTTGGTGTGATCTCTGTTACGATGATGCCTGCTACAGCTCGCTCAACTAAGGCTTCCACATCCAACCGTTGCTCATACTGCTCTGCATTTTTGAGTTTCGGATTAGTCTTTGGACGATCTGGTGCAAAGATGGTACAACAGTCTTCAAACGGTTGGATAGAGATTTCAAAGGTATCAATCTCTTGGGCAATATCGATGATTTCCAACTTGTCCATGGTCACCACCGGACGGATAACTGGTGTATTGGTTACCGCATTGATGGCCTGCATACTCTCTAAGGTTTGACTAGCCACTTGTCCTAAGCTTTCACCGTTGATAATCACCAAACCACCGCGAACCTCGCGAATACGATCTGTGATGCGCATCATAAAGCGACGGGTCAAGGTCATGAGGTAAGCTTCTGGCGCTTTTGCCTTGATTTCCTCTTGGATCTCTGTGAAGGGCACTTCGATAAATTGGATATTGCCCCCAAACTTGGTCAACTTCCGTGTTAAGTCATGAGCTTTTTTCAAGGCACCTGGACTGGTATAAGGGGGGCTCGCAAAGTGGACCGCTTCGATATCTACTCCACGCTTCAAGGCTAAGTAGCCAGCTACTGGAGAGTCGATCCCACCAGAAAGCATGAGCATCCCTTTTCCAGAAGTCCCAACTGGAAGACCTCCTGCCCCCTTGATGGTTTCATAAGAGATGTAGGCTGCTTCTTCTCGAATTTCAACTTGCAAGTTGATATCTGGCTTTTTCATCTGAGCCTGAATCGTTGGGATGGCTTCAAAGACAGCACCACCTAGGGTTTGATTGAGTTCGCGACTATCGAGTTCAAAAGTGTGATCGCTACGCTTACTTGAGATTTTAAAGGTCAAGCCGTCCTTGTATATCTCCTTCATAATCTCTTGCACCGCAGCTTTCAAGGCTGGTACTGATTTTTCAATCTTGTAAACAGGTGAAAAATTTTGGATCCCAAAAACTTGCTTGAGGGATTCTGCCACCGGCTCATAATCCGTCCCATGTAGATAAGCATGGGCCCGATCGCGGTCCGCTGTCACTTTGACAGCCGGATAAATAGATAAAACATCTTGGATATTATTGCGAAGTTTATTGATGAAACGCATGCGGTTTTTCCCTTTAGTAGAAAGTTCTCCATAGCGAATCATAATTTCTGAATAGGTTAAGGTCATATTGATTTCCTTCTATAATTTAACGTACTTTTCGTGTTTGTTCGTAAATCAGTTTGAACTTGGTCAAGAATTGCTCGACTTGGCTCATGTCATTTTCAATATCGAGACTGAGGCGAACTGCTGTCTGAGCGATGCTCTTGTCCACTCCCATGGCAATCAAGGTACCAGCTGGTTTTCCAGCCTTGGACGAGCAGGCACTGGTGGTCGAGATGTAAATATCAAACTCTTCAAAGGCATGGACCACTACTTCACCACGAACTCCCTTGATCCCGAAAGTCAAGATGTGAGGGGCAAAGTGATCCTCACCAGAAAAGACAGTGACATCTGGATAGTTGGCCAATTCTTTGCGGATCACTTCTTTCATCTGCTGGGTCTTGCTGGCAAAAGCTTCTTGGTTTTCCATAGCTAAGCGTAGGGCTTTTGCGGTTGCTGCGATACCTGCCACATTCTCAGTTGTCGAGCGCATTTCTTTTTCTTGACCTCCACCCGTTAAGAGGGGTGTGATCTTTTTGCCTTCTTTGATGTAGACAAAACCAACTCCACGAAGACCATGGAATTTATGACTAGAGAAGGTCGCAAAGTCCACGCGCTCTGGTAGATAAACTTCTGTTGCTACCTTGGCTAAAGCTTGAACCGCATCAACATGGAAACTAATCGTTGGACGATCCTCTAGGAGAGCCGCAATTTCATGGATGGGCTGGATGGAGCCAATCTCATTGTTGACAGCCATGACAGAGACCAAGGTCGTATCTGGACGGAGAAGGCTAGCCAAGGCATCTACTTTGACAAAGCCACGCGCATCCACTGGAGCATAATCCACTTGGAATCCTTGCGTCTTTAACCAAGCAGCGGACTCCTTGATAGCGGGATGCTCGATGTTAGAGACAATGATATGCTTGCCATAAGGAGCTTTCTCAAAGGCTACACCCTTGAGGATCCAGTTGTCCCCTTCGGTCCCACCAGACGTGAAGTAAATTTCCTCAGCTTTCTTGCCAATTAACTCTGCAATCTGTTTTCGAGAAGCCTCTAAAATACGAGTAGCTTGACTACCTAGATTGTGCAAACTAGAAGGGTTCCCCCAAATCCGAGTGGCCACTTCTGTATAGGTCGCTAGGGCCTCTGGATAAGGTTTGGTCGTTGCTGAATTGTCAAAATAAATCATGTCCTACGCATCCATCACTTTCTTTTTACGTAACTTCTATTTTATCATTTCTAACCGCTTGGTACAAGGATTTGATAAAGAGATATGAGGTAAAATCACTCCATAAAATTCAGTTCTTTTTAGACATTTTTCAGAAAATGACTTATAATAGGAAAGTGTTAAAAAACAATTTTTGATAGAAAGAGAATGAACATGTCACAATATTCAAGAAGCAACAAAAACCAAAAACCAGAGGATACTACAGATTCTAGACCCTCACGTGGTGAAAAAGTCAAACAAGGCCTATCACTATTTCAAACAGTTGTCGCCACGATTGCCAGTCTTTTAGGGATTATCGTCACTTCTTTTACGATTATAAGCCTGCTTAATAAAGACAATCAAAAAACAGAAGATAAACCATCTAGTAGCACCAGCGTCGTCGTGGTCCACGATAAGGGATCTGACTCCAGCGCTACAGATACCAATACAAATACCAATACGCAAACCGATTCAAGCAATACAGATGCTAGTTCACAAAAAGAAACCGATAGCTCATCCGCTACGGAAACCAGTTCATCTGCAGCACAAGACCAAGGTTCCACCGCAACAGACAGTGGCGCAGATACAGCATCATCCGGAACCAACTAAAAATCAGTAAGGGCAACCTTACTGATTTTTTTTGGCTTTCGATTCCAGCTTTTTCTGATTTTTATAGAATGCATCGATCTCATTGTCATACTCCCATTTGAGCTTTGAGCGCTCTTCCTGGATTTGATCCAATTGTTCATATGGAAACCTATTGGGTCTATCTCTGTAAGCTGATTCTGCTAATGAAGCATATAGATTGTCAAAACTGTTCAAATTCCAATTACTCAATAGGTTCTCCTCCTATACTTATATAATCTCCCATAGTCATTTCTTCAAGATTGACAGTTCCATCATCATTAATTGGGATATCTATTCCCCAACCTGATTCTTTAATATTATTTATACCTCCATAAACATTCATATAATATTCAGGAGTTGTCAGTCCACCATCACTCCATTGTGTATGATCCCAATCAATCTGAACGGATTCAACTTTTGAATTTTGTGCTTTGACTAAATCAATAACCTTCTGTTCGTGTTCTTTTAGATAGTCCAGTTGTTTTTTCTTTATAGCTTCCTTATCTTCCTTCAGGTCTTTCGTAGATGAAGAAAGATTCATTTTCTCTTGCTTCGTATCTTCTTTATGTTTCACGGTACACCCTCCTATACTTAGGAGCGCTATAATTGAAGCAACAACCATCATGATTTTTCGCCTTTTCATAAGTCCTCCTACCATTCTGTACAAATTATTCTCTAAAATTGGAAACTGGATAAATGGTATCCCGTATATTCTAGCATTTATAGTTTAAAGACTAAGCTATCACACTACATAGAGCTTTTTAAAACATGAGTTAATAAATTCTTTACCTTCAATCATCCAAACTTTAAATTAACGTTAGTAGCAATATGAACTATTGGTCTATTGCGAACTCATAGCACGTTTTTCCCCTATCATTTTAAGTTCCACTTACTCAAATAACCTCCCCCCTATTCTAATATCGGATCCTATATACATCTCATCTAAATTTAATGTATTGTCCTCATTAATTGGGATATCTACTCCCCAACTCGATTCTTCAATATGATTTATACCTCCATAAATATTCATATAATATTCTGGAGTTGTCAGTCCACCATCACTCCATTGTGTATGATCCCAATCAATCTGAACAGATTCAACTTTTGAATTTTGTGCTTTGACTAAATCAATAACCTTCTGTTCGTGTTCTTTTAGGTAGTCAAGTTGTTCTTTTTTTATGTCTCTCTCTGGTTTTTGTACGACTTTCTTTGAAGACGAGGCCGTTATCTTCTGTTCGGGTCTTTTGGTCAGGGTCATGATTTTTCCTCCAAGAAAAACCAGTCCTAGGATCGGTAACAAAATAATCAAAAATAGTTCCATTTGTCTCTTCATAAATCCTCCTTACGGGCTTTGAATCTTCCAGCTCTTACTCAATATTATCACCCTTAATACTAATATGTTGGCCCATACTGAATGTCATCTTTTGATCAGAATCAAATACGACATCCACCCTCCATCCTGAATCTTCAAGTTGATTGACGGTACCAAAAATTTCTATGACCTCATCTCCACCTTGTGGTGTCCCATTTCCACCATCAATCCATTGCGTTTCGTCCCAATAAATCTGAACAGATTCAACCTTTGAACTCTTTGATTTTAAAAAATCGACGATTTCTTGCTCGTGCTCTTTGAGATAAGCAAGTTGTTTTTGTTTGATCACTTCTCTATCTTCTTTAGTGGAGGAAGAGGTTGCAGTTTGTGCTTGTTTCGTATGAGCATTTTGATTTACACTACAACCTCCAATAATTGTGAAAATTAGCATTAAAACTATTAACTTAAGTGTACATTTCATTTTACTTTTCATGTTTCCTCCTAACACTAATCCTTCTATTTACTTAGGAAAAAATTTTCCAGCCACCGTTTTCCTCGATATAGATATCATTTAGCATCCCCATTTTTTTGATAGTTGGTATGCTATTTTGATCTTCTAGGTAAAAATCAACGGAGAATTTTTTGTTTTCTAATTGATTAATCTGACCAGAAATAGATAAATTGTATCCACCACCCTGAGGCGTTCCGTTTCCAGACTCTTCAATTTGCATACTATTCCAATCAATCTGAACGGATTCGATTTTCGGATTTTGGGCTTTCACAAAATCGACGATTTCTTTTTCATGTTCTCTCAAATAGGCAAGCTGCTTTTGTTTAATGGCTTCTTTGTCCTCTTTTGTGGTTGAAGAGGTGACAGTTTGCGCTTGTCTGCTCTTTTCGCGTTCTTGCTTCACACATCCTACTAGACATCCAAGTGTTGAAACGAAAGCAAGTGCGATCGCCAGATTATTTATTTGTTTTTTCATAATTTTTTCGTTTAAAGGTGATTCCTCTATTGCATCTCTAATTGTCTAACGGACGAATCAATTCTTTTCTACTCGATACAAATTGTCTGAACCAATTGAATCTATTTTTGGCATCCTATTTTCGTCTAACGTAAAATTCAGACTAAAATTTGTTAGATCACTTCCATTGGCATAACCATAAACTAATAGTATTTCGTCACCTCCCTGAGGTGTTCCATTACCTCCTACAACTGTTTTAATACTGTCCCAGTCATAAGACACCTGATGAATATTGGCATTTTGTGCTTTCACATAGGCTGTCATTTCTTGCTCGTGTTCTTTCAGATAGGCGAGCTGTTTTTGTTTAATGGCTTCTTTGTCCTCTCTGCTTGTCGAAGAAGTTGCAATTGAGGCTTGTTTTGTTTGCTCTTTTGATTTTATAGTGCATCCTTCGATACTAAATAAAGCAACTATTGATGTTACTGTTAGCAAAATAATTTTAGTATGTTTCTTCATAATTTATCCTTAAATTTCAACATAGTTCAAAAAACTACTACTCCAATATTTCTTCACCGATGGTTATATGGTTAAATATGGAAATTTTTTTCAAATCAATTGAATCGTCATCATTTATCGGCATAGAGGCGCTCCATCCAGAATTTTCAATATGATTTACTGTTCCATAAACTTCAATAGAATAATCAGGAAACAAGAATCCTCCATCACTCCATCTCACATCAGTCCAATCAATCTGAACTGACTCAATTTTTGAATTTTGAGCCTTCACATAATCAACAATTTCCTGCTCGTGTTCTTTGAGGTATGCTACTTGTTCTTTTTTTATTTCTTCTTTTGATTTTTGTACAACTTTCTTTGAGGATGAGGCTGATACCTTCTGTTCGGGTCTTTTGGTCAGGGTCATGATTTTTCCTCCAAGAAAAACCAGTCCTAGTATCGGTAACAAAATGATCAAAAATAGTTCCACACGTCTCTTCATTTAATCTTCTCCAATCCTTCCTTTCATGACTGAATGGGCCAGTTACTTTCTTTACTATTATAGCATCTTTCATTTGAATCTCAATCTAACTCACTAGTTAGAGACTTTATGCAGCAATCATAAAAGAACCTGCGGTGTTCTGCTAGAATATAGATAATCCTTTTTTACAAATAACAACCTAAATGATGCTAAAAATTCAAATGTTGCATTTTTGTAAAGTATCTAAATATATAATGAAACTTTCCGCTGTGAGAAAAGTGCTAGAAACACCATTGTTTCTAGCACTCGGGAGTTTTGGAACCTTAGGTCCAAAACTAAGTCATGGAACTTCTTCGAAGTTCGCTGACGTCCGTACTCACTTAAGGAAAGTTTCTAAGAGGAGTTTACCTGCAATCAAAAAGGAACCCGGAGGTTCCTTTTGTGTTATTTTCGGTACATCTTGACCTGAAGGTAAAGATCGTTATAGACTCCAAGCAATTTCTTGCCTAATTGTTGATAAACTTCCAAATGGTCCAGTGTTTCATCGCTTGGATAGAAGGCTTGGTCATTTTGGATTTCTTTTGGCAACATAGCTTTAGCTTTTTTATTTGGCGTTGAGTAGCCGACATAAAGAGCATTTTTCAAAGCGTTTTTAGGACGAAGCATGAAGTTAATAAAGGCATATGCTGCTTCTTTATTTTTCACGGTTTTTGGAATGACAATGTTATCAAACCAAAGGTTGCTGGCTTCAGTTGGAACGACATAGCGAAGATCCTTATTGGCATCCAGCATTTGGCTGGCTTCTCCTGAGAAAGTCACCCCAATAGCTGCATTGTTTTGGATCATATAGCCTTTCATCTCATCGGCCACCAAAGCTTTGATGTTTGGCGTCAAGGTGTAGAGTTTATCTACTGCCTCTTGCAATTTTTTGGGATCCTTTTCATTGAGACTATAGCCTAAGGTATTGAGACCAATTCCCATCACCTCACGCGCACCATCGTACATCATGATGTCATTTTTGTACTCTTCACGCCAGAGATCAGACCAATGTTCTGGAACTTCTTTGACCATCTTGGTATTGTAGACGATCCCCAAGGTACCCCAGAAATAAGGAACGGAATATTGGTTGCCCGGATCAAACGATTGGTTCAACAGTTTTGGATCAATGTTTTCCATCCCTTTGATCTTGGATTGATCCAATTTTTCAACCAAATGCTCATCCATCATCTTGGCAATCATGTATTCACTCGGAATGGCAATATCGTAGGTCGTGCCCCCCTGCTTGATCTTGGTGTACATGGCTTCGTTGGAATCAAAGGTATCATATTGCACCTGAATTCCCGTCTCTTTGGTGAATTCCTGGAGCAATTCAGGATCAACATAATCTCCCCAGTTGTAGATGACCAACTTGTCACTATTCTTGGTATTCATGCTGGCTTCGATCTGGTGGCTAATTCCCCAGAGGATCAAGATCACCATGACAATCCCTGTTAGGAATGAATAGAGTTTTTTCATGCTGCTTCCTCCTTTTCACGGGTGATAAAGTAATAACCGATGACCAAGAGCACACTAAAGAGAAAGACAAGGGCTGACAAGGCATTGATGCTGAGGGAAATTCCCTGACGAGCACGTGAGTAGATCTCTACAGACAAGGTTGTAAAACCATTTCCGGTTACAAAGAAGGTCACGGCAAAGTCATCAAGAGAATAGGTAAAGGCCATAAAGTAGCCCGCAATAATGGCTGGTGTCAGATACGGCAACATGATCTCTTTGAGCATTTGCACTTGGGTAGCTCCTAAGTCATAGGCAGCATTAACCATATCCCGGTTCATTTCCTTGAGGCGCGGCAAGACCATCAAGACTACAATGGGAATCGAGAAAGCCACATGACTAGCCAGAACAGATAGGAAACCTAACTGGTACTTCACCGTCGTAAAGAGAATCAAGAAGCTGGCCCCGATCATAACATCTGGCGCTACCATGAGAATGTTGTTGATGGAAAGCAATGGTCCTTCTAACTTCTTCTTAGATTGATAAATATAAATGGCTCCAAAGGTTCCGATCACCGTCGCAATCAAGGCTGACAAGAAGGCCAACAGGAAAGTCTCTGATAAGATCAGCATCAGGCGACTATCTGCGAACAACTCGTTGAAATGCTCAAGCGTAAAGCCCGTGAAGGCATTCATATCTCCCCCTTTATTGAAAGCATAAAAGATCAAATAGAAGATAGGAAGATAGAGGATCAGAAAGACGAAACCTAGATAGAAATGAGATACTTTTTTCATCGTTCTCTCCTTTCTCTCGTTGCCCACATGGTCAAGAGCATGGCAAGGATCAGAACAACTCCGATGGTAGAACCCATTCCCCAGTTTTGTGTTGTCAGGAAGTGCTGTTCAATCGCAGTCCCTAAGGTAATGACGCGGTTTCCACCGATCATCCGTGTCAACATGAAGAGACTCAGACTAGGAATAAAGACAGACTGCACACCTGAACGGACTCCATTCATGGACAAGGGGAAGACCACACGACGGAAGGTATCCCAACGATTGGCTCCCAAATCATAGCTAGCATTGATCAAGTTTGGATCTAAGTCATCTAAGACATTAAAGATCGGCAAGATCATGAAAGGCAACTCGATGTAGCTGGCTACAAAGATAAAGGAGAAATCGGTAAAGAGGATCTGCTGGGGCGCGACTCCGAGAAAGCTTAAAAAGCTATTAATAGAGCCGTCTTGACCAAAGATTCCGATAAAGGCATAGGCCTTGAGCAAGAGATTGACCCAGGTTGGCAAAACGATCAACATCAACCACAACTGCCGGTGTTTGAGCAGCGTCAAAAAGTAAGCAGTCGGGTAGGAGATCAAGAGCGTCACCAAGGTGACGATTCCGGCATAAAGAACCGAATTAAAGCTCATCTTTAAATAGGTCAGATTTTGCGAAGTAAAGAACTCTTTGTAGTTTTCAAGTGAAAACTGCCCTTCAACGTTAAAAAAGGATTGAAAGATAATCATGACTACAGGAGCCAAGACAAAGAGAAAAATCCACAAGAAATAGGGGAGGATAAATAGATTAGAGGTTGTTTTCTTCATCTCTTTCCTCCTCAATGGCATTAATCAAACCAGCTTCTTGCTCTTCCACTTCAACGTACTCTTCGATCCGTGCATCGAATTCTTCTTCGGTTTCATTGAGACGCATGACGTGGATGTCTTCTGGTTCAAAGTCTAACCCGATGACTTCTCCCACGATGGCCTTACGAGTCGAGTGAATCATCCACTCATTTTCCAAATCATCATAGGCAATGATCTCGTAATGCACTCCACGGAAGAGCTGGGTGTCCACCTTGACTTGGAGCTTGCCTTCTTCAGGAAGAGTGATGCGCAAGTCTTCTGGACGAATGACGACTTCAACTGGTTCATTTGGACGCATCCCCCCGTCGACCGCTTCAAAGCGTTTGCCATTGAACTCAACCAAGTAGTCCTCGATCATGCGACCATCTAGGATGTTGGACTCCCCGATAAAAGTCGCTACAAAGTGGTTGATCGGTTCATCATAGATATCAACTGGTGTACCAGATTGGACGATCTCTCCTTCATTCATGACAAAGATCCAGTCACTCATGGCAAGAGCTTCTTCTTGGTCGTGGGTAACAAAGACAAAGGTAATGCCCAAACGTTGTTGCAATTCCCGCAACTCATACTGCATGTCTGTTCGAAGTTTCAAATCAAGAGCTGACAAGGGCTCATCTAAAAGGACCACTCGTGGTTCATTGATAATAGCCCGTGCAATAGCTACCCGCTGGCGTTGACCACCCGATAATTTTTGGATCGAGCGTTTTTCAAATCCTGCTAACTGGACCATTTTCAATACTTCTGAAACCCGACGTTCGATCTCAGCCTTGTCCAGCTTTTTCAAACGAAGGGGGAAAGCCACATTTTCAAAGACCGTCATATGAGGAAACAGGGCATAGGACTGAAAGACGGTGTGGACATCCCGCTTGTTGGTAGGGACATCATTGATCCGTTCCCCATCAAGGTAGACATCTCCAGAGCTAGCATCTAAAAGACCGGCAATGATATTCAGGATAGTTGATTTTCCTGATCCAGATGCACCGAGCAGGGTATAGAACTTCCCTTCTTCCAATTCAAAATTGATATCCTTTAGGACAACGGTTCCGCTATCTTCAAAGACCTTTGTAACATTTTTAAACTCAATAATTGGTTTTTTCAATTCACATAAATTCCTTCTTTACTACGATTACCAAACTGCTTTTCAAACGAAAACGCAGCGGCTGACAGGAAGACCTGTCAGACCACCAATACCTCTCGGGGACTTACTAGACTGCCCCACCTATTTACGGTATCGATAGGCACTCACCCCCTTTCCGACTGATGCTATCGATGTTTACACTATCAACTGTTCTTCAATACTAACATTCTTAGGCTTGGCCGATAATGCGAACTTCTGGTTCTAAACGGACGCCTGAGTGAGCTTCTACTGCCTCAATGACATGGGCGATCAGGTCTTCGTAGTCCTTAGCTGTTCCATTGTCCACATTGACCATAAAGCCAGCATGCTTTTCAGAAACTTCCACACCACCGATTCGATAGCCTTTTAGTCCTGCTTCACTAATCAACTGACCAGCGAAATGGCCTACTGGACGCTTAAAGACCGATCCACAGGAAGGGTATTCAAGAGGTTGCTTGAGCTGACGAAGATGGGTCAAACGCTCCATCTCCTGTTTGATTTGCTCGTGATTACCTGGAGACAAAGCAAATTTGGCAGAGATGACGACAGCACCTGTCTCTTGAATCTTAGAATGACGGTAACCGAAAGCTAGTTCACTCGCTGACAGAGTTTCGATTTCCCCCTCTTTGGTCAAGACCTTACAGGATACAAGGACATGCGCAATCTCTCCTCCATAGGCTCCCGCATTCATAAAGACAGCACCACCAACACTGCCTGGAATGCCACTAGCAAACTCAAAACCTTTCAAACTATGATACAAGGCTACATGAGTCGTGTCGATGAGTTTAGCCCCTGCTTCTGCTTCGACCACATAACCATCCACACTGATATCTCGCAAGCGATCAAACATAATAACAAAACCAGGAATGCCCCCATCTCGGACAATAATATTAGAAGAATTCCCCAGGACCATCCATGGAATATTCTCCTGGTTCGCAAAGCGTACAATGCGTTTTAATTCGTATTGGTTGCGAGGAAAGGCCAGAAATTCAGCATTTCCCCCAACCTTTGTATAGGTATAATGTTTTAATGGTTCTTGAAAACGGATATCAATCCCTTCAAGAATTTGATTCATTTCTTCAATCATCTTTCTGTCTGTTCTCTCTCTATATAAAATACAAACTATTATACCAAATTTTTGACTATTTTTCGACCCTAAAAAACAAAAGAAGGCCCATAGTATTCAGGCCTTCCTTTTACCTTTTATTATGCAATTTTACGTGCGATGGTACGATTCTTTTGTCCATCCAGAGCTGATTTGACTGAAATCCAAGCACCACCAAGAGTAAAGACAGCTAGCAAGCCTAGATTCAAGTAAAAGTTTTCTGGGACGTCCCCTTGGAATGTCGCTTCATTGAGAAGCGACCAGGTCATACCAAATGGCAAATCCAGTTCACTCATAAGCGCCAAAGTATAATCTAATTGGTTGACCAAAAAGACGGTCAAGACCATCAAAATTGCTGAAACTACCACACCTTTTTTAGTCAATTTTTTACCAAGAATCTCATAACCCTTGATGGTACAAAAACCGAGGGCCGCACCTGCCAAAACAGACACATAGCCGAGACGCGCTACTAAGAGGGCAACTGCTCCACCGATGATCACACCGATCACGGCCCCTACAATCCCTAAGAGGAAGTTTTCTTCCCGCGCTTCATAAGCCTCCACCGTGTCTTGCACTTCTGCTTCGTAGGCTCTAAAGGTTGCATCATCGATTAAAAAGATCGCATCACCGATTTGATAGAGGCCGATCGGTTCTTCCTCACCCGTCTCCGCATTCACTTGCACGAATTGGTGGTTGAGTAAGAAATCAACAATATCTTGGATAGCTGTCCATAAGGTTTCGACAGCCTTCCCTTTGGTCATTCCGCCTTTGACGACGATCGAAGTCAAGTAACCATCAAAAGAGATGGCATTAATGGCTTTTGATTGTTCTTTTAATTCATTCCAAAGAATCTCACCGTCTTCGATTAAGTCTCCCTCTGATCCTTGCTTAGCACTAAATGAAATGTTAAAAACATTTTTGGTTTCCGTTCCTTCAATGACTAACAAGAAGCCTTCACGCTCCCCGTACATCACACGAGCTTCGCCATCAAATTGCAGACCAAGATCGGTAGCAATACTATATAAATATTCTGGTTTCATGTTTCCCCCTAGATTTTCAGGAAAGCTTGAGCTTTTCCCCATACTGTTCCCATTCTACCATAGGAGAAGCAAAAAGGACATATACATTCGTATACATCCTTCTTTCATTTGTGTTACATTCGGGTTTAATTCTCAACACGAACGCCAAATGTGTCGATTTTAAGTTGGAAAATCTGACCATCTAGCCCGAGTTCTTCGAGAGCTGCGACAAAGGCTGCTGTATGCTCTGGCGCTAAGAGGTTCATGATCGTTGGGCCTGCTCCTGACAGATAGGTAGCGTAAGCCCCATGCGCATGCGCTACTTCTTTGACCTGAGGGAACTCTTTGACAAGAGATTGACGGTAGCGTTCGTGGAAATGATCTGACTCGATGGAGCGACCAGCCGTCAGCAAATCTCCCTTGAGGAGAGCTGCGATAGCGACATTGGCTACGCTACTAGCTGCAACAGCTTCCTTATAAGACCATTCTTTCGGTAGGACATTGCGGCTATCGCTGGTCTTCAATTGGTAGCTCGGTACAAAGGCCACCAGGTCACAGCTTGGGAAGTCAGCCGTGACATATTGGACATCTTCACCGATGTAGCTAGCGATGACCATATTTCCAAAGATAGCCGGAGCTACATTATCCGGATGACCTTCGATCTCGGTCGCGATGCGTAATTTCTCAGCATCTGATAGCTGGAGATTGGCTAGTTGATTGGCCAATTCAATCCCTGCTACAATGACAGAACTAGAAGAACCAAGACCACGCGCCAAAGGCACTTCACTGGTCATCTTGATATGATGTGGTTGAATAGCTGGGGCAATCGACAGGGCTGTTGAGAGTAAGAGGTTTTTCTCGTCTGTCGGAATCCCTGCTCCTAGATCATGCTCAATCAACCAAGCATCTGCTGGTTCAAGCACTTCAATGGTCAAATAACGAGTCACGGCAATCCCAACAGAATCAAATCCGGGCCCTACATTGGCACTGGTTGCTGGAACAATAATCTTCATGCTTATTCTCCCAAGACCTTAAAGGTATTCAAGAGTTCGAAATTCGGCTCTGAATCCAGTTTTTCAACCAAGTTCTTGAATTGGGTTTGATTGACTTGGTGGGTGATGATGACCACACTTGCATAGTGACCATCAGAGTTTTCTTGGAGGATTTGCTTGAAGGAAGCTCCTTCTGCATTAAAGATCTCCGCGAGACGCAAGATTTGACCAGTCGCATCTGGTGCCTTGATTGAGAAGTAATAATTGTTCTTCACATCTTCAGGCTTAGCCAATTGAAGAGGACGACTGTATTCATTGAAGGCTTTACCGATCGTTCCTTCTTTTAGACGACGGACAATGCGAACGAGGTCGGCAACGACACTTGTCGCAGTTGGTTTTTGACCAGCACCTGGTCCATAGTACATAGACTCACCAATCCCGATGGATTCCACATAGACCGCATTCATGACGTCATTCACACCAGCAAGTGGGTGTTGTTTTGGAAGGAAGGTTGGTGTCACCTCTGCTGCAATCCCTGATTGCGTTTCAACGATCGAGCCGACCAGTTTGATCACATAACCAAGGCTTTGAGCGACAGAGACATCTTGTGGAGTGATCTGGCTGATCCCTTTGTGACCTACTTGGTCAAATTGGATGTTCATCCCAAAGGCAAATTGACTCAAGATCACCATCTTGTAGGCTGCATCAATCCCTTCGACGTCATTGGTTGGGTCACTTTCAGCGTAACCAAGGCGTTGCGCTTCTGCTAAAGCATCTTCATAAGTCCAGCCTTCTTCCACCATTTTGGTCATCATGAAGTTGGAGGTTCCATTGACTACACCGAGTACTTTGGTCACCTTGTCAGAAGCCAAAGAATTCACCAAGGTCCGAAGGATTGGGATCCCACCCGCTACAGCTGCTTCATAATAAAGAGCTACTTGGTGTTTTTGAGCAACCTCTAACAATTCACTTCCATGAACAGCTAGAAGGTCTTTGTTAGCAGAGACCACATGCTTACCTGCTTCAAGAGCACGGGTGATAAAGGTCTTCGCTGGCTCAATCCGGCCCATCAATTCAACCACGATGGCAATCTCTTTGTCTTCAATGATCTCATCGACATTGGTCACAAAGTTGTAGTCATGGCCAGCCGCTTGCAAGCTTTGCTTTTCCGCATCATCGCGAACCAAGACCTTGGCAATCTCGATTTCATCTTGAGCTGCCTGGGTAATTTTTTCATGGTTTTCTTTTAATAAAAATGGTACGCCACTAGCAACAGTACCAAAGCCTAGTAAGGCAATCTTAACAGACATCCTATTGACTCCTTGAATTTTCTATAGTAGCTCCATTATAACAAAATCTTGAGCGTTTGACAGCCAATTGCCTTAAAAAGTCTGAATTTTCATGACAGGATCAGCCTGTAGCAAGTTCTGGAAAAAAACATAGAATTTGTGGTACAATAAAGAAAACAATGAAAGCGGTGACACTATGAGTAAACGAAGAGTACCTAAAAAAATCAAAACCCTACTTGGAATCAATGCCTTCCTACTGGTCTGTATCTTTATTTGTAGCTTTCTTCTGATCAAGCGCATCACTCAACCCAGTGACGGAAATACAAGTGGCACTGCTGTGACACGTTCTCTCGAGGAGGATAGCTCCTCTATCGAGTGGACCCGAGTGAAAAAGCCGGTCAAACTGCCCATCCTCATGTACCACTCCGTGCACAATATGGCTGAGTCCGAAGCTGCCAATGCCAATCTAATTGTCGATCCAGAAACCTTTGAGAGCCAACTAAAGGCCCTGAAAAAAGCGGGTTACTACACATTGACACCAGAGGAAGCCTATCGCATCCTCGCTAAGAACGAAGTGCCCAAAGGAAAGAAATATGTCTGGCTGACCTTTGATGATGGCGTCGAGGATTTCTATACCATCGTCTATCCACTTCTTAAGAAATACAAGATGACGGCCACCAACAATATCATCACAGACTTTACCCAAAAGGAAAAAGAAAATGTCCTGACTTTTGACCAAATCAAAGAGATGAAACATGCTGGTTTGACCTTTGAAAGCCATACGGTCAATCATCCAGACCTAGCCAATTCCAGCCTTGAGACCCAAAAGAATGAGCTCGTCGCTTCTAAACGCCTGCTAGATAAGGTGCTGGATCAAAATACCAGCGTTATCGTCTACCCATCTGGTCGCTACAGCCAGGTCACGATCGACCAAGCCAAGAAAGCTGACTACAAACTAGGCCTCACCACTAAAAATGGACTCGCCAGCTCCGCTGATGGCCTCTATTCCCTCAAACGAGTTCGGATCCTTCCAACCACTACAGGAACGGATCTCCTAGCCATGATCCAAGAATAAAGAAAGACCCCTGTCTGAAATGATTTCAGACAGGGGTTCTTGTTAGAGTTCCTTCTCTAGTTCATTTAGAAAGGTGATTAAAAATTGATGGCGACTTTCTGCCATTTGTTTGGTAGTCTCCGTGTTCATTTCATCTTTTAAGAGGAACAACTTGTCATGGAAATGTTGGACGGTATCAGTAAGGGGTCTCCCTTTGTGGCCACCATAGGAAAAAGTTCGCGCAATTCCTACAGCTCCTATCGCATCCAGGCGGTCTGCATCCTGGACAATCTTGCCTTCTAACGTTTCTGGTTGTTTACCGCGATTTTTGCTGAAAGAAACAGCATTGATTACCCGACAAATCTGGTCGATTTGGTTTTTAGGAGTACCGATCTCTTCTAGAAACTTACGAGCATTCGCATTATTTTCTGTTTGAAACAATTTATCATCATCAGCATCGTGAAGAAGAGCAGACAAGCCCACTATCTCCAGATCACATGGCCCTTCTGCTTGTGCGATTCTCATAGCATTGGTATAGACGCGGAGGGTATGCTCCACATCATGGCCATCCGCTCGATCAGCAAATAAGGTTTTCACATACTGCTTAGCAGCAAAAATTCGTTCTTCGATCATCGTTCTTGTCCTTTGTCGTTTCTTACTTTAATCAATCTCATGATAGGCTTTACTTGCCTTTTCCAAATCGTAATATCGATCAAATTCTTCTTTAGTCTGTGTTGTATGGACTTGTCCATCTCTTGATAGCTCAGCTGGAGTCGTGACATCTTGATAGAGATTCACACCCTTCTTCATAAAGAGTTCAAATACAGCAATACTTTTTGCATATTGATCCGCAATATTCTGAGGTTTTATTTTCACTTTGTAATCCACCACTGGTGAAAAAAATAGCACATTACCTGAAAACATGAAGATCGATAAAAATAACAACAAAACTATATGAAGGATAAAGTTTGGGGCAATATTACTAAATATTGCACTAGATGAAAATACAACCAACCCAGCAAAAAAAGTTGGAGCCATCATTGATGATAATCGATGCTTTCTATCATTTGCGACGAGGTATATCTTTATCGGGTGGTTGCGATTCACAATGTTGGTCATCGGTTTCCGAATGCTTATCCATATACGAATCCCTATTACAAGGCTATATACTAGAAGCAAGATTCCCAGATTTAGCACATGCGAAGAAAAATAGAGATACTTTTCAATAGGAAAGGCTTTAGACAAAAGCATGGCAGTGGCACCCCCAC
Organism: Streptococcus sp. 20925_1_77; assembly: GCF_041432125.1. Lineage (NCBI taxonomy): Bacteria > Bacillati > Bacillota > Bacilli > Lactobacillales > Streptococcaceae > Streptococcus > Streptococcus sp. 20925_1_77. Next base: position 45,222 of record NZ_JAPVZB010000009.1, on the reverse strand, counting down.
CAAAAGCTGAAGCAAGACCTTTCTTCTGAGTATCTTTTTTATTGAGAGCTTTAGAAAGATCCGAAGGAGCTAGAGACTGCACTTCTTCCCTGGTTAAAGGATAGGCTAGATGAGGGATGAAGCTTAAAATCCATGGAAAGAAATAGCTGATGAGAAATGGACGATCGGCATCGACTAAATAAGACTCTCCGTCCATTTGTAAGATCCGGTAACGAAGATTCATTTTTGATAAGTGTTCAATTTTTGCTTTTTTAGCATGCAAAGTTCCTTCTAATTTTCTTTGTAAACAGATTGATCCTCATCCATTGCTTCCAGTCTATCAAATTCAATGTATTCTTTACGATATGCATATTCCATAGGAATACTACCTGACTCTATCCAAATACAAAGATAAGCCAACATGCCATTGATATAAAGAAAACAAGCTTCAGTTCCATCATGAGTATTCATATAGAATCCAAACATCATAAAGATCGGAATTAGAAAAAGATAAGCATGAAATTGTCGCTGCTTCTTTACATTTCGAAAGACAATCTTATACTTTGGACGATTGGGTGTGAGTCGTCTGGCAATTTCATTTCGAGATTTCCAAAGGATTCCCCTATAAATGACAAAAGCTACCAGAATTGAAATTAGAAATAACAAGATTTTTAAATAGAGATTCTGACTAATGCTATAATATCTAAAAATTCCAGCCCCTATTCTATATAGAGCCGAACTAAGTGCAACACTAATACTTATCGCTATCGAACGTCTACCTTCTGGAGCCATTTTAATCTTTTTGTCAAAGTTCCTATTTGAAGCCTCTAACTCTATGATATCCAACTTGAACTCCTTAGGAGCAAATCCCCAATAGTAACGTTTAGATGTCAACGAATTTGAATCTAAAACATACCTTTTTCCATTCATTTCAAGGATGCCAAAATAATAGACATCCAAGGCTTTAAAATTAACTTCCATTTATTTTATTCGATCACTTTCTGAATTGATGGTATTTGCCAATTATGTAACTCCTACGATATCACAAAACTTCTATTGTTCTTCTATGTTTTCAAGAACAATTTGACCTTGCTTATAGGGAAGAGCAATTGGGAAACTTCCAAGAGTAAACATGAAAAAGAATAAGGATACGATTCCATTGATTACCAAAAAAGCACCTTCAGTTCCATTATTTTCACCAAGGAAGAAAAGTAAACAAATGAAAATTACCCCGACTAAAGGATATACTCCTCCGTTACTTTTCTTAATAGTTTTAAAGGTAACTGTGTATTTACGGCTGTTTTTAGGAATCCATTTATCTGCTTTTTTATGGGCCACCTTTAATGAAATCAGAATGGCAAAATAAGAAATCAGCATTGAAATTGCAAAGAGCAATAACTTTAATAACACTTGCTCACTAAGATTGTTTTGAATAAAAAGCCGCTTTAGAACATCATAACCAACTTTGACAATTGGTTGGACAATGATGGCTGCCATTGTAGTACTGACAGGTGTTGTAGGCTTAATTTCGAAATGATTGTTATTCTTTTCGATCTCCACCATATCCACTGTAATCGTATCTGTTTTAATTCCCCAGTAGTAACTCTTAGGACTCATTGTACTCGTATCCATGATATACTTTTTCGATTCTTGATCTATCTGGACAATCTGAAAACAGGTCATATTTGAATTTTTAAATTTTAGTTCCATTTGTTTACTCATTTTTATTTTTAATATTTTCAACGTAACTTTTTCTTTTCATAATATTTCTTACCCTTTCTACTCTGGATGATTAGCAGACCAAACCTGCAGTTCATCGTAGGATTTTATTTGTGTTTTCTCACCAGTCTTTGGATCCGTCGCATAGACCTCTAACACATCCTGCCCCTTTGGTGCAAACCAATGAAGAACTGTATCAAACCACTCTTTGGTTGAGTACTGTTTAGGTCTCATATATAAACGAGCTAAATTCTTTATATCCTTAGCCATTTCTGGATAGTCTTGTGCAAAATTTGTATTGGAAATATCTATCTTTTCACGATCTTCTTTTGAAAGTAAGGTATCAATATAACCAGCTGTGAATTTCAAATGGTACTTCTCTTGCATAGCTTGTCGAATGTTATTATATACATTCCCCTTTGACAATTCCTGCTCAGCGACAGAAAAAGTTGATTTCCCATAATCCTCAAAATTTTCAAGATCTTCAATTTTTTGATTCGAAATATCAACTATGATTTTTCTACTATCATTATTTCCAACTTTATACAAAGTTACCGGTATGTAATCCTTGTTATCTGCATAATACTGACTGATATCGTACGCGCCTCGATACTCTTTTTTCCCTAATAATTGATATACTTCCGTCTTTTTACTTGGAAAGCCAGTAGCATTCAAATCATAAGAAATAATATTAAAATACTCATCTTTTGCAATTTTAGGTGAACCATTTTTCTCTCTATCAATCATACTTTGATTGATCTCTTTTTGATGGACATCCAAAACCGAAATATAATCTTGACCGAATGCTATCCCACCTATACCATCTTTTTGTACAATAAATACAAATTTATTATCATCAAAAAGATGAATTATAGGTTTCTCAGTTTTCGCATCTATATATTTCTGCTTGATTTCTTGCTGTCTCGTTTTTCCATGCTTTTGAACTTGCTTCCACATATAGAATGATCCTATACTTACTAAAAGGACTAGCACTCCTACTATTTTCTTTATCACTCGTTTCATTTCAACCTCCACGCTCGTAGTTAACTCCTACCATGATACCGAAATTTTGCGACTGGGGCAACTTCCTCACTAGTTGGAAATAGTTGCAAGAAAAAAACCACCTCTCGGTGGTGTTTACTTCTTCTTTTGTGGGAAGAGGGGCAGACCTAGGGTTGCAATCTTCTCTGCGGGGATCTTCATGCCATCCTTGATCCATTTGGAGATGACAGAGACAATGGCTGAGCTCCAGAAGGAATTGAGGTAGCTGCCAGCGCCATTTGATGAGCTGCCATTTCGTTTTTCTAAAAAGTCATAGACTGCCTTGGTCAAGAGCCGTTCAAAATTGTAATCAATGGCCAGGCTGATAATCTTAGCTTCTTTCTTAACTTCCTTAAAAAGATAGACCCAGACTTGGTAGAGATCTGTCTTGAGGTTGTAGCCATCTAAAGACTTGGTAATTTTTGCGATACTAGATTGAAAGATAGACTCAAGAATCTCTTCTTTTGATCCATAATTGCGGTAAAAGGCCGCGCGAGAGACCCCAGCACGCTGAACCAGCTCAGAGATGGTGATCTTTTTCAGATCTTTTTTCTCCAATAGTTGCAGGAGAGAGATTTCGATGGATTCTCGTGTAATCGCATTGTTTTCTTGGTTAAATCGTTTGAGATTTTCCAAGGATTTCTCGGATATTTTTCTTTCTGCCATAACATTTACTTTCTATCTGTCTCACCTGATGTTATCTGCTTGGATAGCATGGTACTTCATGATATAATTGTAAAAGAAGACAAACTACTTGTCAATGTACATTTTTATACAATTATGAGGTATGAACTGATGAAATGGAAAATTATTGCGGATTCAGGCTGTGACTACCGCTCTTTGGACAACCTGGCACCAGATACGGAGTTTGTCAGTGTCCCACTGACCATCCAAGTGGGAGAAACTATCTACACAGATGATGTCCAACTCAATATCGATCAGATGATGGAAGAGATGTATGCGACTACGACTGCTTCTAAGTCTGCCTGTCCGAGTCCCGATGATTATATGAAGTCCTTTGAAGGAGCTGAAAATATCGTCGTTGTGACCATCACTGGAACCCTTTCAGGTAGCTACAATAGTGCTGAGGTGGCCAAGAAGATTTATCTAGAAGAGCATCCGAATACCAATATCCACGTCATTAATAGCTTGTCAGCTGGGGGCGAGGTGGACCTAATCGTTCGCAAGCTCAACCAGTTGGTCGCTGAAGGTCTCGATTTTGATCAAGTGGTTGATGTGATCACTACTTATCAGTCTAAAACTAAGTTGCTCTTTGTTTTGGCCAAGGTTGATAATCTGGTCAAAAATGGGCGTCTCAGCAAATTGATCGGAACGGTTGTCGGGCTCCTCAATATCCGTATGGTTGGGGAAGCTAGTAAGACAGGTACCCTCGAGTTGCTTCAAAAAGCACGGGGCCAAAAGAAAGCGATCAAGGCTGCTTTTGATGAATTAATCAAGGCAGGCTATAATGGCGGGCATATTACCATCGCCCACCGCAACAATGAAAAATTTATCGAGCAATTCTCTGAATTGATTCGAGAAAAATTTGCCCGTGCAAACATTGAAGTCCTTCCTACTTCTGGACTTTGTAGTTTCTACGCTGAAGAAGGCGGGCTCCTCATGGGCTATGAGATTTAAGTTACCACTAAAAAGAGGCTAGGACAAAAGTCCTAGCCTTTCAATTGTTTTTGGATTGTCGAGCAAGACGCAGTGGTTGAGTGAGCTCTATTACGCTGATTTCATCAGCTTTTACAGCCCTACTCAACTGTGCGGAGGTGGGACGACGAAATCGAATTCTAACGAATGACCGATTTCTGTCCCACTCTCTCTTTTTATTCTCCGATCTCTTGGTAGAGACTGCGAATTTTTTTGCGGTAGATGGTAGAGCTGATCCCAGCTCCGATTAGTAGGATGACACTATAAAGGATCACAGCCAGCAGGGTGCTGACGGAATGATAGGTCCAAATGAAGCTAACAATGATCAAGAGAAACATCACAAAGATAAAGACAATCAAGAGGATAGACTGAAGAACTGCATTCCCACGATGACGGGTCATCAACTCTGTGATATTGGTCCAATTGGTACTAAAATTTTGAAAATCTTTGACATAGTCTCGAATGCAGATCGGAATGGTGGTTACGACCCAGATCAACAACATGGCAAGGATGGCCATGGGATGCACGCCAAAATAGAGACAAACACCAACCAGAAGAATGACAGGAAGAATGGATTGCACCAAATAGAGCAACCAAAACTTCATAAAGAGATAGCGTTTGAAATCAATAGGGAGCGATCTCAAGTACTCAAAGTTTTCACGCTCCAGCGAAATACCGATACTGGTCAAGCCTCCAAAACTATTGAAAACACCGATCAAGAAGGCAACAAGGGCCAGTGGCACCAGATACTGGGGTGTCAAGTAAGGACTGAGGCCGCCGATATTTTTCGATGCTCCTGCTGCTCCACTAAGTAAGAAAATGTAAGGCAGAATACTCATCATCAAGAGAACTTGCACCATAAGGGTTCCATCAAGCAAGAGTCTGCGATGATACTGAATGACAAATCGTCTAAAAGAGTCTTTCTGACCAACATGGATCGCTCTCACGCGCTCTTTGACGGTTTGGTTGGTCGAAACCGCAAGGGCTGCATCATAAAACTGCGGGATCACAAGTTTACGAACCAGGCCGATCAGAACTAAAAGCACCGCGATCCAGCCCAAGACGCCAAGGATCGCTCCCCCATCAAAAGGATGGAGGATAAACTGATGAAAGGCAACAAAAGGCGGAAAAAGAATGGGAATATCCGCTCCACCCGACATCTCTACCCGGTGAGTTTGGACTAGATTTAGATAGAGATAAGCTCCTAGACTCAGAAGAGAACCAATTCCGACCATGATGTTGGAGACCAGGGTCGTGTGTTTTTTGAAAAAGAGGGTCTTAGTGATCAGATGGGATAGGATGATCGTCGCTAAAAAGAGAACGCCTAAGAGAATTAAGGCACAAAAGAGGCCTAGCAGGATCCCTAACGGATTGAAGCCGCCTGCTTGGACAGGCAGGATCAGAAAATAGCTGACCAAGGGAAGGATAGCCATGAGAAGGGTCAGGATGACCGAGATACTCTTTCCAGCAATGACTTCCGCATCTGAGAAGGCATAGGGCCGGTAAAACTGCAGGTCCTTGCTTTCATAAAAGACATTGTAAAAGCTCATAAAGCCTTGGGAAATGGTCATCAAGGAAAAGAGGGCGACCATATTGACAAAGAAGGCTGGTTGGTTTACAAAATCATAAATGCTAAAGAGCAAGCCAAATATGACGAAATAGACCAATCCTAAAAAGAGGTAGTTGAGCACCGATTTACGGGCAACATTAAGTTTGACGTCCGGTTTTTTTGCCTGTTTGGCACGTAATTTTGCGATCTGAGCGGGCTGACTGGCATAGATGATATTGACATTGACCAGCTGTTGGATGATCTTAAGACGCATGATCGCCACCTTCTTCCTTCCGCCCCGCTAGACTGAGATAGATACTTTCCAGGCTTTGTTCGGGATGTTGTCCCTTCAATTCCTCGATCGTCCCATAGAAAATGAGATTGCCTTTTTTCAGAATAGCGATTTTATCACAGAGTTGTTCGGCCACTTCTAAGACGTGGGTAGAGAAAATAACCGTCTTGCCACGATCCGCATGCTGGCGCATCATTTGTTTTAAATCGTAAGAAGCCTGCGGGTCCAAACCAGTCATCGGTTCGTCCAAGACCCAGATATCTGGATCTGACAAGAGGGCTGCAATGACGAAGACCTTCTGGCGCATCCCATGTGAAAAGGATTCAATCACTTCATAGCGGTGGCTCTGAAAATCAAAGATCCTTAGAAGCTCCTCTAAGCGATGGTCACAGTCTTTTTGACTCATATCATAAGAAGTCGCAACCAACTCCCAGAATTCATTGGCTGTGAGACGCAAGAAAAGATCTGGCGAATCTGCCACATAACCGATCTTCTTTTTGATTGCCAGTCGATGGCTATAGAGGTCCTGACCATCTACCTCGATGGTCCCAGTGGTTGGGGTAATCACACTGACCAAACTCTTGATGGTTGTGGACTTACCGGCTCCGTTGTGGCCAATCAAGCCGACAATTTGTCCATCTTCGATGGTCAGATCCAAGTGGTTTAGGGCAATGTGCCCATCGTAATCTTTGGTAACTCCGTGAAATGTAATCATGCTAACTCCCTTTACGATCCTCATTGGGATCGTTTTTCTTATTCTGTTGATAAGCGATCATTGAAATGGTAGAGCAATTCTAGTAAATAGTTTGGAATGGTCCCCAAGAAATCTTCTTGATAGACCCGCTCTCCTCGCTTATGCAATTCTTTGCCCCAGGGCCCGAGATTGATCGCTGGAACCTGAATTTGAGCAATTTTATCCAGATCCAGATCATAAATTTGAGCTGGTGTGGCGAGGCTATCTAGGACGACTTGATAAGAGGCCACATCCTTTTCCAAGGCACAGTAGCTGGTGTCGTTAATCCCCATAAAATATTCTTCGACCTTCAAGCTATAGCCTCTTTGGTCCAGATACTGGCGGTAATCCTCGATCAAGGACTCGATTTTGAGTTCTGTATTGTCCAAAAAGCGACAATTCATAGAAGGATAATATGGGGGCGCAAAACCGATGACCACCATGGGATCCTTATCTCGGAGAAACTCTAGGAGTCGCTGGATTTGCTGGATTGCAAGGCTCTGGTAGCTGGCCCCATTACGAAAATCGTGTTCCGCTTTTTTATTAGAAGCTTCCCTAAAGGCTTGGTAGCCGTCTAAAGCTTGGCATCGTTCCTCTAGTTCTTGATAGGTGATGACTTTTGGCCTTGCAATCATATGGTCTTGCCCAGCCTGATCCTGCAAGTGCTCATACTTCTTGTAAAAGGCATCCAAGGCCTCCTGACTAAGCTCATAAATCCTTTGTAAGAGCTCTTGGGGTGTTTTCTTCAAATGCAGCACACTGAAATAACCAGCCGCATAGAGCACGGTCGATACATCGTACTGCTCCTTCAAATCTCTGAGATAGGACCAAGAAGGAAGGGGAGACGTTTCTCCCAATGCCTGATCTGCCAGATCGGGATGAAGATCTAGCTGGCTTGCGATGGCCACTAAGAGTGACAAGGCATTGATCCCTTTAAGGGGTTCCTTCATATGGGACAAGACGCCTTGCGCCACAACGACTGGCATGAGTTTACCCACTGTGCCAATGTGAAGGACTTTTTCTTTTTCTAGATCCGATTCAAAGGGCTCCGAATCTACTGCTAATACATAATCCAGATCAAACTTTTCCTGCAAATCTGTCAGAAGCCCCAAAGCTCCCCGCATCCCACGTGAATAGGATTCCTCGTCTCCAACAGAGAGATAGAGCAGATTGACCTGACCTCCTGAGGGATCCGCCGCATAGGCTTCCAGAACCCCTAGTTGCAGGGCTAGAGCTGCTTTCATATCGCAAGAACCTCTGCCAAATTTCCATTGACCAGAAGCTAAATCAGCCTGCATATCTGGTCGCATATCCAGTGTTTTCAAGGCTGCTGCTACTTTATCAGAATCGAGCGCGATTTCCGACAAATGTCCATAGTCTTCAAGATCGACTGTATCATGGTGGTGAAACAGGATAAGAGTTTTTTTCTTACCTTTATCGACCAAGGCCCAATTGACCGACCGATGCAAGTGATCCTGTGGCACCTGATAGCGCCCAAACTGGTCCTGATGTTCCTTGAAATAGGGAATCTGGGCAATCCGTTGATCCAGGTAGGCCTCGATTCCTTGCTCGGTCTCCGTGTTGGTAAAGCTTGGGATTGCCAAGGCTTGGGTAAAAATAGTTTCGATACTCTCTCTATTGGTTCGTTTCACTTTTAAAACCACCCTTCTTTGCTACTATAAATAAATGAAATAATGGATATCCCTACTATCAGACTTCTATGTCTCTGTGGCCAACAGGCAACCATGACTCTATGCCATTATCTCCCGACTTCACTTCTTTCCTGTATGCGATTTCTTTTCTAGAAAGGGCTTGCTTCCAGCGCAAACGTTTGTCGCATCCAACTATTTTTGGTAAAATAAGGACATTCACATGAAAGAAGAAATAACGATGGAAAATCAAACCTTAATGCAATATTTTGAGTGGTATTTACCCGCTGATGGGAACCACTGGACGCGTCTTGCTGAAGATGCGCAACACTTAGCAGACTTGGGTATTCGTAAAGTCTGGATGCCACCTGCCTTTAAAGCTACTTCCAACAATGATGTTGGCTACGGCGTCTATGACCTCTTTGATTTGGGCGAGTTTGACCAAAAAGGGACGGTTCGCACCAAATATGGCTTCAAAGAAGATTATCTGCAAGCCATTCAAGCCCTCAAAGCTGCGGGTATTCAACCAATGGCCGATGTCGTTCTTAACCACAAAGCTGCAGCAGATGGTCTAGAGGAATTCGAGGTCGTTGAGGTCGATCCGATGGATCGAAACAAGATCCTCACTGAGCCCTTCACCATTCAAGGATGGACTAAATTCACCTTTGATGGCCGAAATGGAGCCTATAATGACTTCCACTGGCATTGGTACCACTTCACCGGTACTGACTACGATGCTTCTCGTAATAAGAATGGGATCTACCAAATCCAAGGAGACAACAAAGGTTGGGCTCATGGGGATCTTGTGGACAAGGAGAATGGAAACTACGATTACCTCATGTACGCCGATATCGATTTCAAACACCCTGAGGTTGTAGAAAATCTCGATCAGTGGGCTGAATGGTTTATCGAAACGACTGGTGTAGAAGGTTTCCGTCTGGATGCCGTCAAGCATATCGACTCCTTCTTTATGAAGAATTTCATCCACAATATCACCCAAAAGTACGATGAAGATTTCTACGTTTTTGGCGAGTTTTGGAATGGGGATAAAGAGATCAACGATGAATACTTGGAAAGCATTGACTACTTATACGACTTGATCGATGTGGCCCTCCACCAAAATTTCTTCAGAGCTAGCCAAGAGGGTGAAAATTTCGACCTGAGAAACATTTTTGATGGAACACTAGTTCAACATCATCCTGAACAGGCTGTAACCTTTGTGGACAACCATGATACCCAGAGAGGGCAAGCCTTGGAATCTACCATTGAAGAATGGTTTAAGCCTGCAGCCTATGCCTTGATCTTACTTCGTGAAGCTGGTTTGCCTTGTGTCTTCTATGGAGACTACTACGGTATCCAAGGCAAATTTGCGCAAGAAAGTTTCCAAGAGGTTCTCGATCGTCTCTTATGGGTTCGTAAAGATCTGGCTTACGGGGAGCAAACGGACTACTTCGATGATCCTAATTGCATCGGTTGGACACGCTCAGGTACAGAAGAATCAGCACCAATCGCCTGCTTGATTTCGAATAACCAAGCTGCTACAAAAGTCATGGAGATCGGTTCATCATACGCAGGACTCACCTACTATGATGTCTTAGAAAATTGTAGCGAAACTGTCCAAGTTCAAGAAGACGGTACTGCTGAATTCCCAGTGGCAGAACGCTCTGTCAGCGTCTGGGTAGCCCAAGATACAGAGGGCCAATAACCAATAAATGTGATTTTCTCCTAGGATCCACATGTTCCTAGGAGAATTTTCTGTAAAAATTTTATAGGAAACACAGCTTCATTTTAGCATGATAAGAAAGCGCTGTCAACGGGTATCGCGTCTATTTGAAAGAAATAAAGAGCATCAAAAAAAGCTGGAAAAAATTATCCAGCCTTCGATGTTTGATAGAAATAACTGTATGACGCAGTGGTTGATTGGTATCTTCGTTCGCTTATTAAGCTCCGAAGATAACCAAATGAGGGAAACAAAGTTTCCTTTATCCACAACCTTCAACAGTCTCCCAGACTGTTGAAGCTATGCGGGGGGGTGGGAAGATTGAAAAGGTTTGGGGAACCTTTTCAACTTTTTTTATTTGCCGAGTTCTTTCCCACTCCCTTTCTTTTTAGCTCAATTCTGCAATGATTTCTTTCAATTGCGCTTTCGTATGAACACCTGCCACTTGTTTGACAACTTGTCCATCTTTTTTAAAGAGAAGAGTTGGGATCGACATGATACCGAATTGACGTGCTGTATTTGGATTTTCATCTACATCGATCTTACAGATTTTCAAATCATCTTCATGTACTTCTTCTGCCAACTGATCCAAGATTGGAGCTTGCATGCGGCATGGACCACACCAAGTTGCCCAAAAGTCAATCAAGACAAGACCTTGGCTAGTCTCTTGTTCAAAAGTTGCATCTGTGATTACGTGTGCCATATTTCCTCCTTTTTCAGTAGGCATCTACTGATTTTGCATTTCTACTTTTATTTTACACTAAATAATGCCATTTTAGAAATATTTGCTACGGGGACTCCTTAGGCATCTTCTTTCTTCTTGCGCCAAAAGACGAGGCTAGAAGCTGTCAGGGTAAACAGACCTAAGAGACCCAGAGCATGTTCTTTGCTACCTGTTTGTGGAAGCGTATGGTCCGTATGCCCTCCTTCTACTGCAGGAGTTGGAGCTTGAGGATCTTCTGCCAATCCTGGTGAAACAAATTGAGGGCCATAGGATACAGCTAGAGCAAGGTGAGGGTGCTCTTGGGCAGCTGATGCAGTCTTCGTCTCAACGACCTTCTCAGGAAAATCTTGGCTTGGTTGGACAAAATGTTCCGAGGTTGGAAGCGTATATTCTTCCTTGTAGTGAACTTCTGGAGCAACTAGAGAAGCTCCTTCAACTTCTGGCAGGTTTGCATAGTCTGTATCGCTTGCACTTGGTAGATAGCTTGCCTTTTGGGCGCGGGTCTTTTCGACAATTGGAATCGCAGCCTGGATAGAATCTGTCTTGAAGGTCACTTCATATGGATGCTCCACCGTTAGGTCAGATGGGTCATAGGTGTTAAAGACTAGGGCTAACTTGTGACCTTTCTTAACCGTATAGAGATTTGGTTGGAGATAAACGGTGTAATCATGGTATTCCCCAACTTTAGGCTCGATACTTTCGCGAGAGCTTGCTGAATCGTAGCCAGACTCAGGATTGGCAAGGTTGATCCATCCTTTAGCGATCACCTTGTACTTGGTCTTGATGGTTTCGTATTCAGCTACAGATAAGTTGCTTAAATTGCTTCCCATCCAGAAAGCGTCTGCTGTTTTATCTTGCTTGACGCTACCATTTCCTACCACGTCAAAGTCCTCATCTGCCACGTCTACCAAGAGGGCATTGAGTTGGAAATTCTTTCCTTGACCTTTGGCAAGAGCTGCCTTGAAATGAACGGGAATGTGGCCCTTGATCGTAGTGTCCTCAGTGACATCAGAAACAAAGGTCAGATTAGCCTTAGAAGAGGCTTTGCTGACTGTTTCATTACGATTAGCTATCTCAACACCCGCAGCCGCATAGTCACTTGAAATGGTTTCTTCCAAGCGTTTCGACTGAGCATTCAAGAAGAGACGTTGACTGCTCTTCCAGTTATCATAGCTGGTCCACTTACTTGGATCATAATTGTTTTGAGCTAGAACCGCTGGCAAGCTTTCGACGTGATTGTCCACGCCATATAGGTAGTGGGTCAACCAGGTATTGAGCAAATCATAAAAATCTTGACCATTGGCAGTGATGCCGTACCCACGGGACATAGCAGCTGGATAGACGTGGTCTCCTTGGTGGAGATAGAGCTTGACATCTTGGCCCGCTTTCTTGAGCGCATCGTACATGAGTTCAAAATGTTTGGTCTTGACATTGTCATCGTTCAAGCCATGGACGATCAGGGCGCTGGTCTTGAGATTTTCTGGATGAAGGGTATAATCCCGCTCCTTCCAGACATCACTGTAGTTGCGATCATGAGCGTACTGGTCCTTGTTCAATTGGTTGACGTAGTTGGAATAGTTTTGCCAAATCCCTGCCCAATCGTCTTGATCCAGCATCCGCGTGCTAACGTAGAGGGAGAGCCATGAAAGGTCACTATAAGGTGCATTGCCAAATTGGGTCCCTTGGCTATTGAAATAATCATACCAAGAAGCAATCCCTGCTGCTGGAACGATGGTCTTTAGGCCTTCTACGCCAGTCGCCGCCACACCAAAGGTTGTGGTGCCAGCCCAGGATAGACCGGTCATTGCGACATTGCCACTTGCCCAGTCTGCCTTGATTTCGATATTGCTAGTCTTATCGGTGTAGGCCTTGCGCTTGCCATTGACCCATTCGATGATATTCTTGAAGGCATTGATTTCGAGATCAGATCCCGTTGTGTTAAATCCTTCTGATCCCTTGGTACCAAGTCCGGCGCTAGAGATAAAGGCATAGCCTCTGACCAAGAAATAGTCGTACCAGTTCAGATCTTCGTAGTCATAAATATACTCGTAGGGACTGTAGTAATACCAATCCGATGCCTTGGCCTTTTTCGCTGCTTCTACTGTTGTTTCACTGCTTACTGGCTTTCTCTTTGCAGGTTGGCTGTGCAGTTTCTTCATATCATAGCTACCGTCTGTTGGAAGCCCCAAACTTTCGAGGGTCACGTAGTTTTCGTCTAGCGTCCCCGCTACGTAAGGGCGCGCTTCGAGAATAGTGGCTGCCTTAAAATCCCCTTGAGCGACTGCTTTTGGTAATTGAACAATGGCTTTGACTAAGTCAGGCTTGCCATCTGCATCGGTGTCATAGTCCGTTTCGACATAGACTGGGAAGCGGACAATTTGGCTGTCCTCATATTTGTAGTCTTGGTCTTCTTTTTCTCCCGTCGTATAAGGGAAAATCGGCTGAGCACGACCATTTAAAAAGAGAGGAGCTTTCTTTTCAGCTCGATAAGCATCATAGAGTTTCTTAGCTGTTTCGTACATCTTGGCCAATTCTGGCTGATTGACCTTACGAGTCAGATCTTCTGATGTTTCAATCAAACCTAAACTTTTGGCAAAGCGTTCCCGATCTGCTTGGCTTTGGCCCAATTGGTTAGGATCCGTTGCTGCCCATTGCAGCAAGCCATTAACAGCATCTTGAACTGTCAACTCTTTAGAGGCCTGATCCGCTACAAGGGTCGAACCTGTGACTTTTGCCAAATCCTGACTTGTTGCCGGTGCTTCTGAAGTAGGAGTGGATTGAGGTGCAGCTTCCCTGTTTGTTACTGCTGGACTTGCTACTGGAACAGTTGGCTCACTTTGTCTTGAGTGTTCTTCTGTAGCAGGGGCTACTTGATTGGCAACTACTGTCCGATCCAGCGATGCCTCACTCAAGCTCGCTCCTTCTTCACTAGTGACAGCACTTGCGTCACTTGTTTTTGGTCTTGCTTCAGTAGCTGGAGCATGGACCACTTCTGTCGATGGGGCTAGCTCTTCTGTCTGCTCATCTGCTGCTGCTACTTGATGCAAGACCATCGGCGCGATCAATAAGCTCGATGCGACAATGGAAACCATTGTTTTCTTTTTCATGTCAATCTCCTCACTTTTTGTAATCAACACTCCTATTATACTATGTAAGCGTTTTTATATCAAACAGATGTTCATCTGATCCAAAAAAAACCGAGGCATCAGCCTCGGTTATCGATCCTTATTTGACGTGTTTCTTAAGATCTTCTTGTGCTTTTTTGTTTGACTCTGCTTGTTCTTTTTGCCATTTTTCAAGGGCTTTGTTGTAGTCAGCAGTTGTCACAGCTTTATCTTGGAGTTTCATCCCTTTGTAGATCACGTGGTCTTTTCCTTTACCACCAGTCCATGCAAATGGAGCTGAGAATGGTTCGATACGTGTCAAGAATGGACGTCCAGTTGATGAAGAAGTTGGCATAACAAGGGCACTATCTGTCAACCAAGCTTGCGCTGCCGCATATTTTTCATAGCGTTTGTTGACGTCTTGTGTTTCTGCACCAGCATCTTTAATCATCTTTTCAAAGTCGTACAGACCAACTTTTTTAGCTGCTTCATTGTTTTCACTTGGGTCAAATCCAAGGAAAGTCTTAGTATTTTCACCAGATGAAGCTTTCAAGATATCCATGTAAGTTGATGGGTCTTGGTAGTCAGGGCTCCATCCAACATTATCAGAGAGATCCCAATCTTCGCCAGCCGCATTTGGTGCAAAGAGGGTCACATTTTGAAGGTCTTCCTTCGAAAGCATTTGGATATCGATGACGATATTTTCTTTACCAAGTGCTTCTTCAACTGATTGTTTGAAGGATTGTACCCGTTGAACTCTTGATGGTGTGGTTTGGTCTACAGGCATATCGATGTGAATTGGGAATTTCACACCTTCTGCTTCCAAGGCAGTCTTCGCTTTTGCAAACTCTTCCTTCGCTTTCTTAGCATCGAAGAGACCATTTTGACCATCGTCTAGTTTAGTAGATTTCCACTCATCTCCGTAGGTATCCAATTGAGTTTTCACCATTTCACCAAAGGTCTTGCCATTAGCTTGGACAAATGTTGGTGGAATGTAGAGGTTACGGATGATCTTGCTTGCTCCGTCTTTTCCGTTCAATTGAGCAGCATACGCTTCACGGTTGAAGGCAAAGCTGATCGCTTGACGGAAGTCCTTGTTCAAGAGAGCTTTCTTAGTAGATTGTTTTTCTTCATCGGTCTTCTTAGCTGTGTGTTTGTAAGATTGACGGTCGATGTTGGTACCAATAACATAAGAAGCAGCATCTTGAGGAGTGTAGGTGATTTCGTCTTTGAATTCTTTGGCTTGCTCTGAGTAACCAGATCCAGTTGGGAAGAGTTTGGCCAAGCTAAGAGCATTTTCACCGAATGATTTAGCCAATTTACTTTGGTCTTGTCCATCGTAGAATTCCAATTTCACATCTGAGATGTAGACCTTGTCTTTATCCCAGTAGTTTTCATTCTTGGTCATTTCGATAGAAGATTTTGAAGTAAAGCTCTTCAAGATGTAAGGACCATTGTAAAGAAGGGAGCTAGTATCACTTGCTTGAGCGAATTTATCCCCTTTTGATTTCACGAATTTTTCGTTGACAGGGAAAGTGATCCCAAGAGTCAATTTAGAGTTCCAGTAAGATTCTGGTTGGTTCAAAGTGATTTGAAGGGTATGATCATCAACTGCTTTTACTCCTACAGCTGAGAAATCTTTATTTTTACCACTGACGTAGTCATTCAAGCCTTTGATAGAATCTTGGATGATGTAGAGCATTTCTGATTTGTTATCAGCCGCATATTTAATCCCTGTGACGAAATCTTTAGCTGTTACATCCGCATACTCTTCGCCTTCTGAATCATACCATTTAGCTTCGTCACGAAGTTTATAAGTATAAGTCAAGCCATCTTGCGAAACTGTCCAATCTTTTGCAAGAGATGGAATCAAGTTCCCGTATTTATCATTTTCAAACAAACCATCAATCAAGTTTCCAGTGATATCGTGGGTTGCTGCTTTACCAGATGTGATATAGTTTAGGTTTTCTGGCTCAGTCTCATAAACATATGAGAATTTTTGACCGTTGCTTGAGCTAGATGATTTAGAACCACCCGAACAAGCTGCTAGGATACCTGCTGAAAGGAGGGCAACTCCCGCAAGTGCAATGACATTTCTTTTTTTCATGTAAAACTCCTTAAGAAATTTTAAGTTTATTTTAAGATTATACCACAAAGATTTTCAGAAGAAAAGGAATTTTCAGAAAATTTTAGTTTATAAAAAACTACTCCGGAGAGTAGTTCCAATTTTTAATCTACTAAGTCGCTCTTGAGGTAGGCATCGACCATGCGCTCTGTTGCGACTACAGAATCCAAGTGAGTCCGCTCATATGAGTGGCTAGATTCGATACCTGCTCCGAGGAGGGCATGTTTGACTTCTGCTCCTGCGCTCATGGCTGCAGAGGCATCTGATCCATAGAAAGGATAGATATCCAACTTATAAGGGATTTCTTGAGCTTTTGCCAAGGCTACTAAATGCTGACGGAATTCGTAGTGATACGGTCCAGAAGCGTCTTTGACACAGATGGATACCGTGTATTCATCCGTCGCTTGGTCATCTCCCATAGCCCCCATGTCCACTGCCAAGTATTCGACCACTTCAGCCGGAATACTGGAATTAGCCCCATGCCCCACTTCTTCAAAGACTGAAAAGGCAAAGGTGGTCGTTACTGGCAATTGGATCTGCTCTTCCTTGTACACGCGCAGAAGATTCAAGAGAATCGCCGCACTCACCTTGTCATCTAAGTGACGAGATTTAATAAAGCCAGTATCTGTCACAATGGTCCGGGGATCAAAGCTGACAAAATCACCCACTTCAATACCAAGGGCACGGGTTTCTTTCTCATTGGTCACTTTTTCATCCAGACGGACTTCCATATTGTCCTGGGTCCGCTCGACAGTCCCCGCCTCCTTGTAGACGTGGCAAGAAGTCTGATGGACCAAAATCGTACCCGAATGGGTCTTTCCGGTATTAGCCACATGGACCGTACAATTTTCCCCTTCAATCATATTCCAAGGGAAACCACCGATACGGTCCAGCTTGAGGCGGCCATCTGCTTTCACAGCGCGGACAATAGCCCCCAAGGTATCCACATGGGCTGTGACGTAGCGTTGCTTGTCTGTGATCACACCAGGAATGGTCACATTCACGCCACCCTTAGCAGTCCGAGTTACTTCGTACCCAAAGCCTTCAATGGTTTTGACCAAATAGTCTGCGATCTCACGTGTAAAACCGGTCGGTGAAGGAATGGCTGTCAATTCCTGTAAATAAGTCACTGTCTGATTCATAATGCCTCCAAATATGTTTTTCTTTATTCTAGCATGAAATAGTTGGAATAGCTAGAGGAGAGGTTACAGAGTGGAGTTTTTCAACTCTTCCCGTACTTGCATTAAGAGAAAGCCAGAGTTCTATTTATATTTTCAACACATTTTGGGAGAGATTCATCTAGTGCACCTAAAATAAAAAAAGAAACTTGTCCACAACTAACGGTGTCTAAACAAGTTCCACGCAGGCTATTTCAATGGTGATACATAATTATCAGGATAAAATATGATGTAATTTTTGACAATATCTGTTAGACTATCTTCAGTTATGTTTCTCCACTTATGGAGATAGAAGGTTTCAGACTTGAGAACAGAGTGAAACCATTCGATACAGCCATTATCTGCTATTTCGCCTCTTTTCTGAGAATTCTTACACTCCTGTTTCCAGCGATAAAGGTGGAGCGTTTGACGCCGAAACATTCTAAAATAATCGATACAGGGCACGTTTTCTTATACTCTTCTACTAGCTTGATAAGACTTACTTTGTCGATTCTCTTATCAAGCTCTGATACTTTTTTAGTAATTCTACCTGCAAACGTAACTGTTCCACTTCAGATAACTGTTTCATCCCATTACCATAAGTATATTGTTTCCCCACGGGTTGGTGGAAACGGTACAATTCATCATTCTGATACCATCGCAACCAGTTCTTGGCCTGACTAGCATTTTTGATACTGAGGGTATCCATGATAACTTTATTTGATTTGCCTGCCTTCTTCATTTCGATACAGGCTAACTTAGTTTCTACCGAATATGCTTTTTTGACCATAACAAAACACTCCTGTTTCTAGTTTACCAGATTTCAACAGGAGTGTTTTCTTGTGTCTCATTTTATGGGTGCAGTGCCGACCCTAGGGATTCTTTCGTTCTCATATATACGTCATTAGTATAGGCTAATTTGATTTAAATTCCAAGAGAAATAACATTTTACATAAAAATCAGTGGGTATTTTACAATTTTTCCATATAATATAGCTAAAAAACAACTGGTTTTAAGAATTCTTATCTGAAACATTCGGAAATTCCCCTTAACCGTAGCGGAAAGTTGTTTTCTTCTCCTATTTATAATAGACTATCACTAACATTAGATGAAAAGGTGACTCTATGACTATAAATCAACTGCTTCAAAAGCTGGAGCCTACTAGCCCTATCCTTCAAGCTAACTTTGGAATTGAACGCGAAAGTCTTCGTGTCGATAGACAGGGAAAATTAGCACATACGCCTCACCCTTCCTGCCTAGGAGCTCGAAGTTTCCACCCTTATATTCAAACAGATTTTTGTGAGTTTCAGATGGAACTCATCACACCAGTTGCTAAATCTACCACTGAGGCTCGTCGATTTCTTGGAGCCATTACCGATGTAGCTGGACGTTCCATCAGTAAAGATGAACTTCTCTGGCCCTTGTCCATGCCTCCTCGTATCAACGCCCAAGAAATCCAAGTTGCCCAACTGGAAAATGAATTTGAACGCCATTATCGTAACTACCTGGCCGAAAAATACGGAACTAAACTACAAGCTATCTCAGGTATCCACTATAATATGGAACTAGGGAAAGATTTGGTTGAAGCCCTATTCCAAGAAAGTGACCAGATTGATATAATTGCTTTCAAAAACGCCCTCTATCTTAAGCTGGCTCAAAACTACTTGCGCTACCGTTGGGTGATTACCTATCTTTTTGGGGCTGCACCTATTGCTGAGCAAGGATTCTTCGACCAAGAAGTTCCAGAACCTGTGCGTTCCTTCCGTAACAGTGACCACGGCTATGTCAATAAGGAAGAAATACAAGTATCTTTTGCAAGCCTAGAAGACTATGTCTCTGCCATCGAAAACTATATCGAACAAGGTGATTTGATTGCGGAAAAGGAATTTTACTCGGCTGTTCGTTTCCGTGGACAAAAGGTTAATCGCTCCTTCCTTGACAAGGGAATCACCTACCTAGAATTCCGTAACTTCGACCTCAACCCCTTTGAGCGTATCGGTATTAGCCAAACTACCATGGATACCGTACACCTACTCCTTCTAGCCTTCCTCTGGCTGGATGCCCCTGAAAATGTTGATCAGGCTCTGGCTCAAGGTCACGCGCTGAATGAAAAAATTGCCCTCTCTCATCCTTTAGAACCTCTACCTTCTGAAGCTGAAACTCAGAACATTACGAGAGCTCTAGACCAACTGGTGCAACATTTTGGGCTTGGTGACTATCATCAAGGGCTGGTCAAACAAGTTAAAGATGCCTTTGCAGATTCCAGTCAGACACTAGCTGCTCAACTTCTTCCTCATATCAAAGACAAGTCCCTTTCTGACTTTGCCCTTGACAAGGCGCTTGCCTATCATGATTACGACTGGACTGCCCACTATGCCCTTAAGGGTTATGAGGAGATGGAACTTTCTACCCAGATGCTGCTCTTTGATGCCATTCAAAAAGGGCTTCATTTTGAAATCCTAGATGAGCAGGATCAATTCCTTAAACTCTGGCATAAAGATCATGTTGAGTACGTCAAAAATGGTAACATGACCTCAAAAGACAACTATGTAGTTCCTCTTGCCATGGCTAATAAAACCGTGACCAAAAAAATCCTGGCTGATGCTGGCTTCCCTGTCCCTGCCGGCGACGAATTTACCAGTATAGAACAAGGTCTAGCCTACTATCCTCTTATCAAGGGCAAGCAAATTGTGGTTAAACCAAAATCAACCAACTTCGGTCTGGGCATTTCCATTTTCCAAGAGCCTGCCAGCCTTGATAACTATAAGAAAGCTCTCGAGATTGCCTTTGCAGAAGATACAGCTGTTCTTGTTGAAGAATTTATCCCAGGAACCGAATACCGTTTCTTCATTCTGGACGGGCGTTGTGAGTCTGTCCTCCTTCGTGTCGCTGCTAATGTTGTCGGTGATGGCAAACACACCATTCGTGAATTAGTCGCTCAGAAAAATGCCAATCCATTGCGAGGCCGTGACCACCGCTCACCTCTGGAAATCATTAAGCTAGGAGACATCGAACAATTGATGTTGACTCAGCAAGGTTATGCACCTGATGATATTCTCCCAGAAGGGAAAAAGGTCAATCTCCGCCGTAACTCCAACATTTCTACGGGTGGTGACTCTATTGATGTCACTGAGACAATAGATTCCTCTTACCAAGAATTGGCAGCAGCTATGGCAACTAGCATGGGGGCCTGGGCTTGCGGGGTTGACCTCATCATTCCAGATAAAACTCAGCCTGCTAGCAAGGAAAAACCTCATTTCACTTGTATCGAGCTCAACTTCAATCCCGCTATGTATATTCACACCTATTGTGCTGAAGGTCCTGGACAAGCTATCACTCCAAAAATTCTAGACAAGCTTTTTCCAGAAGTTGCCACAAGTCAAACCTAAAACCTAATTCTTAGGAACAAACAAATCACCTTTATCTCGATGATATGATACCTCTTAAGTAGACAAGGTAAATACCTAAAATCTACGGCTCTTTGTCAACTTTAGTGGGTTGAAGAAAAGCTAAGCTCGAGAAAGGACAAATTTCGTCCTTTCTTTTTTGATATTCAGAGCGATGAAAATTCGCTTCTTGAAGTTTTCAAAGTTCCGAAAACCAAAGGCATTGCGTTTGATAAGTTTGATGAGATTATTAGTCGCTTCCAATTTTGCGTTGGAATAGGATAACTGAAGGGCATTGATGATTTTCCCTTTGTTCTTTAGAAATGTTTTAAAGACAGTCTGAAAAAGAGAATGAACCTTCTTTATATTGTCTTCAATGAGTCCAAAAAATTTCTCTGGTTCCTTATTCTGAAGGTGAAAAAGCAAGAGCTGATAGAGATTATAGTGGTATTTCAAGTCTTCTGAATAGCTCAAAAGCTTGTCTAGGATTTCTTTATTGCCTAAATTGTCAAATTAAGTTAGACTTTTCAAGTAACTCAGAAAAACTTGGTAGGGTGATTGAAATAGTTCTAATGGGAATTCATAGACTACCCTCTGTTCAGCTATTCCCCCTTCATCTGTAACAAAAAAATATTTCTCATGATGTCGCCAAATATGTTGTCCATAACCTTTTATTTCCTCAAACTTACTAACTTCTTCCCAGCCTAGTTTATTATATTCCATGAACATTCTCCTCACTTTGTATTAATATCTTTCATTACGCCTTCTTGCATATCTCCCAGATATGTTCTTCCACCAGGTCTCCAAACACCATAAAAAATAAAATCTTTATTTTAGCTTGGAATTATTAAATTTTGAACTAAAATAGCAACGAATGTTATGAATTATTCATACTCTCTTTTGTACCATGAAGTATATAATGGACTGATCTTTTCAAATAAATCCATTTCATATCTATTTCTATTCACTTGGGCTTTCTCAACTAATTGACCAACTTTTTCAAATTCATTATTTTTGATCAATTTATCAATTAAATCTACATCTTTTTCATCAATGTTATGTGATGAAATATTTTTAATGATTACCTTTAAAATTTGATAAGCTACCTCGTTATCATCTAATTTGGAAATCTCAGATGTTATTTCCCCTCGTTCAGTAAAGACTAGATTATATCTTCCATTTCCATCCTCTATTACAGAAATTCCCTCCGGATAGTAGGGAGGTTGTTTTGAAAAATAAATTCCAAATTCATCTAATTTTAAATTTCCAATTTTTGCAACTTCGGATTCAATTTTGTTTTTTAATTTTATTAGCATTTTATTATTCCTATTACAAACTAAGTAAAAATCTACCTTTTTCTAATTCATCAATCGAGTTCTAATTTTAATGGCTTCACATAATTCGTTAATATCAGCCAAGGTTACTGTTCTAATAAATAATTAGCAATAACCTCTTTTAATTCGATAATAGTCTCATTCGTTACTTTTCTTATTTCAACATCATTATTCCAATAGTAAATGTCAGTTAATCCCCCATGCGGTGGGAAAAGTGCTTGATATATTGTCAATTTATCTCTTAAACTCATTCCCTTATTAGTATTTGCATATTCTTTTAAAATCTGTAACTGATTTACCTGTTGAGCAATAGTTTTAATATTATATTTGTCAATGATAGACAACAAATGATCGATCGATTCTAAAAAAGTTTCTTTCTTACTAATGTTTATCATTAAAAAACCTCATTAATTACTGCTATTTTTGCATACAACAGTAAAGTTAAATTTCTTTAATCTTACTTTTCCTTAATTTCTATTCTACCAAAATATGCCCACGAATTCATACGAAAACAAAAAGAGCAGCAAACTGAGCTGCTCTCTATTTTGTTTATTTTTCTACCATTCCGCCCTTGATAAGACTGTCTTTCGTTACTGAATAACTAACTGTTTTGTCATCTAGCGGATTAAAGCCTGGGACGATTTCTTTTAATTTATTAAAATCGATTTTTGTGTAATCAATGGTATTTCGAATATAAAAGATTCCGTCTTTGTATTCTGATGTCAGTTCAAATCCATGGCCCATCAGATCTTTGAATTTTTCTTGGCTCTTAGCAACGGCTTCTTTCATGGTTTCAAGAGGATTCTCACCAGGAACTTTTGAGACGTCGTAATCATCAACTTTTTCTTGTACTAACAAGGTATCTCCCTTGTAATACAAGGTTACAGTGGTCTTACCTGCTTCATCACTCGTTTCAAGAACCGTTTTTTGAGCACCTGCTAGTGCATCCTCTTTTTTGCTTTCATTGGTCGATGACTCTTTTGTCTTTTCTTTAGCGGATGATTTGCTTGTCGCTTTACTGGTCGCTTTAGTGGACGATTGATCCGTAGATTTTGATTTCTCTTTTGGCGCACAACCAACTAAGAGAAAACCCACTGACAATAAGATGGCTAATGTTTTTACAGTTTTATTCATTTTGAATCCCTCACTATTTTATGATGGTTAAGGAAATGACTGACGTCTGAAATGAGTCATTTAGCAAGATCGACTGTCGTTTTAGATGTTATTAGAAAAGCCTCAAAAATGATGTTTGCAGTCCCCTCCTTATCGATCATTGTAGCCATCTGGGTGGCTGGAATGCCATGCCCAGGCTGTTTGGATGATGGTTTCGATATTATCAAATTTTGGTTGCCAGCCGAGAATTGCACGCGCCTTCTCAGAGGATGCGATCAGGGTATCTGGATCTCCTGGTCTGCGATCAGCAATCTCAAGTGGGATCGGATGTCCTGTCACCTTGCGGGCTGCTTCGACAATCTGAAGATTGGAGAATCCGGTCGATGAGCCCAGATTAAAGGCAGTCGATTCATTCCCTTTTCTGAGATACTCCACCGCAAGCAGATGGGCATCTGCCAAGTCAAATGGATGGACATAGTCCCGAACATTGGTCCCATCTGGTGTCTTGTAGTCATCTCCAAAAATAGAGATTTTTTCACGTTTGCCTTGAGCCACTTGTAAAACGATCGGCAAGAGATGGGTCTCTGGTCCATGGTCTTCTCCGATCGATCCATCTGGCTTAGCACCCGCAACATTAAAGTAACGAAGGGGCACGTACTTGATCCCGTAGGCTTGATCGGCCCAGCGCATAATGGTTTCCATCATGAGCTTGCTTTCGCCATAAGGATTGATTGGTTTTTGTGGAGTGGTTTCAAGAATCGGAATTTCTTCTGGAATGCCGTAGGTGGCAGCAGTTGAAGAAAAGACGATGTAGTGCACTCCACATTCATGCATGACTTCCAAGAGCTTGACCATGCCTGCTGTATTGTTATCAAAATATTTCAATGGATCGGCCATGGATTCAGCGACCAGTGAGTAGGCAGCAAAGTGGATGACCGCATCGATATCTGCATGTTCCTTAAAAACAGTGCGCATAAAGTCTTGATCCGCCAGGTCTCCTTGGTAAAAGACGGCATCTGGATGCACCGCTGCACGGTGGCCTGTGACCAGGCTATCGACCACGACGACTTTTTCCTGTCCTTCATTGACCAAACGGTCGACCATGTGGGAACCGATATAGCCAGCTCCTCCGAGTACGAGTATTGCCATTTGTTTTCCTTTCGCTTCTTGTCTTCTCTCTTATTGTACCAAATTTCTGCCACTTCTCCACACTTAAAGTGTCGCAACAAAGCGTCTAAAGGCAGCTTGTCCTTCTGCTGTTCTCTTGTAGACACCAGCATCTTCGAGCACACGCGCAAAGATCTGGCCAACTGATTCACGGACAAGGGCTTCTGCCTCTGCTTCGTCTGTGATGGCTGGGTGAGTGGCTTTCAAATCATCTGCCCAAGGCTGGTGGTAGGTCGCCACAGTATTCTCACGTCCAATCAAATAGTCTTGAACCTGCTTGAGCTCTTCCTTGAGGCGAGGTGGCAAAATGGCCAAGCCCATGACTTCGATCAGGCCGATATTTTCTTTTTTGATGTGTTGCACATCCGCATGTGGGTGATAAATGCCATCTGGATGCTCTGGTGAGGTTTGGTTGTCACGGAGCACCAAGTCCAATTCATAATGCCCATCACGAATCCGTGCAATGGGGGTAATGGTATGGTGGGGCTGACCGTCGGATGCTGCTAAGACTTGAACGGCTGGATCCGAGTAGCCTCGCCAGGCTGTGAGGATATGGTCTGCCAGGTCAATCAATTGCGCCTTGTTGTCCGATTGCAAGCGGAGAACCGACATGGGCCAATTGACAATTCCTACCGATACAGCCTCAAATCCCTCAACGCTAAAGCTTTCCTCAACAGGAGCTAGCTCCATAGGGAAGGTATGGCGTCCGCCTTGGTAATGGTCATGAGTCAGGATGGATCCCCCTACAATGGGCAGGTCTGCATTGGACCCTGCAAAATAGCCTGGGAAAGTCTCGACAATGGTCAAGAGTCGCTCAAAGGTCTTGCGGCTAATGGCCATAGGAACATGCTGGCTATCGAGGAAAATGCAGTGTTCATTGAAGTAGGCATAAGGGGAATACTGAAAGCCCCAGTCATGACCGTCCATGTCAAAACGGATAATCCGATGATTGGCCCGGGCTGGATGGTCTAGGCGACCTTGATAGCCTTCATTTTCAAAGCACAATTGGCAGGCTGGATAATGACTGGCTTTGACAAGTTTGGCCGCTGCAATGTCTTTAGGATCTTTTTCAGGTTTTGACAGATTGATGGTGATTTCAAGAGAACCGTAGGGAGTTTCTGCCTCAAAGGCAATATTTTGCGCAATGGCTTTGACTTTGATGTAATCATTGCGCTTAGATAGGGCATAGAAATCCGCAATCGCGTCTTCCTTAGACTGACGGTAAGTCTCCCAGAAACGATGGTTGACTTGACTAGGGCTAGGGGTGATCCAATCCATCAACTCCGCACCCAGGCTGTCTTTTGCGGCCATGCTGTCTTGGATCTTGCTATTTGCAACCGCAATCTCCACCAACTGATCTTTGAGTGCAATCAAGTCTTCTTTTTTGGCTGGGGCATCTAGCCCTTCTTCTCCAACTCGACTCATGACGCGATTTTTTAGATAAATCCGATCCATCTCTTCGTAGTCACTCGCCGCAATGACGGCCGTGACAAATGCATCTAATACCTGTTCTGTCATCCTATCTCCTTTTTAATCGAGTACCCGTGTCCCTGCCGCAACTTCTGCAATATAGAAGCTTGGCGCATAGCCAACGACTTCTTCATAGCGTTTGCCGACAGCTTCTTTAAAGGCATCAACTTTATCTTTGTTTACAAGGGCGATGGCGCAACCACCAAAGCCTGCTCCTGTCATACGAGCGCCCAAGACACCTTCTTGTTCCCAGGCTGTATGCACCAAGGTATCCAATTCTAGACCTGTCACTTCGTAGTCATGCTCCAAGGATACGTGGGAAGCATTCATGAGACGACCAAAACCTTCCAAATCACCTGCTTCAAGTGCCTTACGAGCTTGGAGAGTCCGTTGGTTTTCAAGTACAGCATGACGAGCCCGTTTGATGCGATTTTCATCCTTGATCAAGTAGCTGTAGGCATCAAAAGACCAGAGATCCAATTCTCCTAAGGTTTGGATATCCAATTTTTCTTGGAGATCAGAAACGGCAGTTTCGCATTCTGAACGACGTTCATTGTATTTTGAATCCGCTAATTCCCGGCGTTTGTTGGTATTCATGATGACTACGACATTGTCTTTGAGGTCCAGCGGTACCAAATCATACTCTAGGGTGTTGGTATCGAGGTAAATAGCCCGTTGATCAGCTCCCATACCGATGGCAAATTGGTCCATGATCCCAGAGTTAACTCCGATGAAGTGATTTTCGGTTTGTTTCCCGATCTTGACCAGATCTAGACGATCTAAGTGAAGATCATATAGTTTCTCAGCGATGACGCCAATCAAAAGCTCAAGAGAAGCTGAAGAAGAAAGACCGGATCCATTTGGAATATTGCCGTAGACAAAGACGTCCATTCCGCTATCAATGACATGACCCGCTTCTTGCAAGAAGTGGAGCACACCTTTTGGATAGTTGGTCCAGTTGTGCTCTTTTTCAAAGTGGAGATTATCCAGTGGGACTTCAATGATCCCCTTGTCTTCAAAGTTTCCTGAGAAGAAACGCAAGACCTTATCCTCACGCTTTCTTGCAGCTCCGTAGGTACCAAGTGTAATGGCTGCTGGGAAGACATGCCCACCATTATAGTCAGTGTGTTCACCGATCAGATTAATCCGTCCTGGTGAAAAGAAAGTGTGGTCAGCCTTTTCCCCAAAGACAGCCTGGAATTTTGCTTGTAAATCTTGAGATGTGATTGTTGTCGTCATGAGAAACTCCTTTAGTTTTGTAAACGTTTTTATACTTGTATTATATCTGATCGCAAGTAAAACTTCAAGTGTTTTTAGTAAAATTTTATTAATTTTTTATTTTATGCCCAGAAAGGCGATAACAAAGGGTTTTCCTCCGATTACAACTTCTATTCCATCATTGCCATCTCGAGTTAATTTTAGTAAACTTTTACCAAAAAATCTCAATTGGGAAATCACCCAATTGAGATTCTGAATCCTTTAGTGTTTCTTTCTTGGATAGACAAAAGATCCAAGGAAAGTTAAGAGGCTGATGCCCATGAGGGAGAGGAGGTTCCCTGTTTGACCGGTTTTTGGCAATACCGATGATGCAGGACTTGCTGAAACACTTGCAGGAGCCTGATCAGTGGCTTGTTTCACAGCGATCGGAATAACTTGTGGAGCATCAAGAGTGCTAGCTTTTTCTTGCTTGCTAACAAGGACCTGAGTTCCTGTGTTACCAACCTCTACTGGTTGTGTCTGATGGGTTGGTTCTTGGACTGGTGAAGTTGGATCTTGGCCTGGTGAAGTTGGATCTTGGACTTCTGGTGTTGGCAATGGAGCAGGTGCTGGATAGAAAAGACCATGACCAATGCGGTAGGCATACTCTGTTTCCGACATTTTTCCGTCTACAATTTTTGGAATATCAACCGGTAAGGTACCTAGATGTTCCTTGCCATTGAAGATGACTTCCACTCCTGCAGGAATATTAGGACCAAATGCATTGTCTGGTTTGAGGGATTCCGTTGGATCCATTCCCTTATTTCCATAGACTGCTAAAATGGCTTTGGCTGCGGGATAGTTGGCTACATCATAAGGTTTAGAGATAGAAAGGACAGCTGCCTTCTTATGGTTGGTATTGGCATAATTGACGATTTCTGTTGGAATCTTGGTCCGCCAGAAATCTTTATCCAGTTGCCCTTCATAACCGATCTCTGAAATCACTACGATATGGGTGGCTTTTTCAAGGTCTTCTTTTAGACTATCAAGGGTGGATTCCTTAGTGAAGTTCTTGGCCACAAAGGAGGTATCTTTTGGAAGCACTCCATCCGCGATTAAGCGACGCATGCCCAAATTTAGTCCTGGGACTTCATTTTCAAAAGCTCCGAGTAGTAAGACATGGTCCCCTGTTTGCACCTTAAATGGCAAGGTATTGTCTTCATTTTTTACAACCGTCACCGCTGCTGCTGCAATCTTGCGTTCCAAGTCACGGTTGAGGCTAGATCCGACTGCTTCCTCTGCTTTTTCAGCTGTCCGAGCACTTGGATCAAAATTCAGGACCCCACGTTTTTCTTTGAGGGTCAGGATCCGACGAACCGACTCATTTAAGCGTTCTTCTGAGATGTCACCGGTTTGGACCGCATCTACCACTGCATTGACGATGGTATCAATCTTGGTCAAATCGGCTTTGCTGCGAAGGGTCGTTGGCATCAAAACCAGGTCAACTCCGGCTTTGATAGCCATCTTCACGGCTTCCACCTCACCGAAGTTCTTAGCGATAGCATCCATTCCCATGGCATCAGAGACAATCACGCCCTTATAGCCGTATTTCTTCCGTACCAAGCCCGTTAAAATATCATCAGAGAGAGTCGCTGGAACATAGATTTTCTCACCCGTTTCTTTTGACACGACCTGATCTTTTTCAATCTGCGGGTACTGGATATGAGCTGTCATCAAGAGGTCGACCCCTTCATCCATAGCTTTTTTGAATGGAAGGAGTTCTAATTTTTCAAGCTCAGCAAGAGATTTATCCACCAATGGGAGACCCGTATGGGAATCGACCGCTGTATCTCCGTGACCTGGGAAATGCTTGGCTGCTACAGCCACATTGTAGTCCTGAATGCCTTTCATCATCGGAATACCAAGATAGGCAACCCGATTTGGGTCAGATGAGAAGGAACGAAGCCCAATCACAGGATTTTGAGGATTGTTATTGGTATCTAGAACCGGAGCGAAGTCCACATTCAAGCCTAGCGCAGAAAGTTCACGTCCGATGATTTGACCGGCTTCTTTCGCTAGTTTGGGATCATTGGTAGCCCCAATGGCCATATTGCCAGGAAGGGCTGTACCTGTCCCCAAGCGGTAGACGATCCCCCCTTCTTGGTCGATGGCTAATAATAGCGGAATCTTCCCGTTATTGGCTTTGTTTTCAATCGCTGCCTTTTGCATATCTTGCGTCAGAGCCAGGGTCTGCTTGGTCTCTTTGACGTTTTCAGCAAAAAGAATGACGCCTCCAAAATCATATTTATCAATCGCATCTGCTACTTCAGCATTGACCTTGGTGAGATCCTGTGGCGACTCCTGATTAACCTCCTGCCACTTACGGAAGTCCGGCATGATCATTTGGGTCACTTTTTGTTTGAGTGGCATGTTTTCAATCAGTTTTTCCACTTCAGGAGATGCCGTCTCTGTTGATGTTACCGTTGGAGAAGCAGCAGGGACAGCGGCACGGTCTGTTGAAGTCGGTGTTTCGGCCACTTCCCCCTGATTTTCTGTGGTGTTTTCTGGCGTTGGAGAAGCCACCACCTCTTCTACTGTTGCTGCCGGTTCATTGGCTTGATCCGACACTTGAGCTGTGTCTGCTTTTGCTGTTTGAACGGATAATAGAGCAAAAGCCGTTAATAGGGCCGCAGATGGATACATGATTTTTTTCATAAAGCGACCTCCTTTCTTTCAATAGATATTGTACCATTGTTTTATAGTTTTGTAAACGGTTGCAATATCTAAAACAGAAAAAGGATAAGCATTTTTTACTTATCCTTTAGTTCGTTCATATTTTTTTAAAACACCATTTCTTGACCATTTTCTGTCACTTGGTAAGTCCCGTCAGCAAGATTGATTCGGGCTACTGCTGTGGCGGTCTGGTCTTTGTTTTGGCGCGTGATGACAATGGTATGTTCATCTGGTGTTTCCACTTCAATGCTTCCTTCTAGGTCAAAAGCTTGCGAGTTGTTCCGGAAACTAAAGAGCTTGAGAAGGGATTTCACAACTGGACGCTCTACTTCTTGAGCAATTTCTTCATTGCTGTAGTAATGACGATTGATATTGCGGCCTTCCTTAGTGTTTTCTAAGAGTTCCAAATCATTCTTCCCAGCTAGGAATCCAACATAATAAACTTGTGGAATGCCTGGCGCAAAGGCTTGAATCAAGCGGGCTAGGAAGTACTTACTATCGTCATCTCCAAGCGCTGAATAGTAGGTCGAATTGATTTGGTAGATGTCCAAGTTGTTGTACTCTGCTGTTGAATATTTGCGTTTCACATTTGCTCCTACCTTGTAGAGCTCATTTGATGCATAGTCAATTTCTTCATCTGTCAAGATATCCTTGACATCAACCACCCCAATCCCGTCATGGGTGTCGAGTGTCGTGAACTGCTTCATCGGACTCATCTTCAACCACTTAGCAAGGCGCTCCACTTTTGAGCTATAGAGGGTATAGAGGGTCACCATTGGAAGGGCAAAGTCATAGACATAATAGTCGTGATCGGCAATCTTAAATTGGATGGAATAGTGTTCATGAATCTCTGGCAAGAGCTCAGCACCGTAGCTGGCTGCCATATCGCGCACCTTATCCAACAAGTCCCAAATGTCTGGCTCCACGAAGAAATCATTGGTGTCCAATTTCTTGACTGCATAGGCAAAAGCATCTAAACGAATGAGGTCACAACCATTGCTCGCCAAATGTTCGATGGTCTTGCGGATAAAGTCCATGGTCACTTCCTTGGTCACGTCCAGGTCAATCTGCTCTTCCCCGAAGGTATTCCAGAGATGCTCAGTTGTCCCATCCGCAAAGGTAATTTCTTGCTTGGGAGCTCGATCTTTGCGCTTATAAATCAAGTCCACATCCGCTTGAGTTGGACGATTCTCTGGCCAGAACTTGTCCCAGTTGAGAAAGAGATCCTTGTAAGCACTTTGGTCGTGCTTCTCTTGATAATCTTTGTAGTATTTAGACTGACGGGAAATGTGATTGATCATAAAATCAAACATGAGATAGTACTTGTCCCCCAGGCGTTTGACATCTTCCCAATCTCCAAAGGCTGGATCTACTTGATCATAATCCACAGGCGCAAAGCCACGGTCACCGGTTGATGGGAAAAATGGCAAGAGGTGAACCCCACCTACTGCATCTCCAAAATATTTCTCCAGATTTTCATAGAGATCCTTGAGGTTATTTCCCAAGCTATCTGAGTAAGTAATTAACATGGTCTTATTTTGAATTGGCATAATGGTTTCCTTTCCTTTTTTGAAAGCCAAGTCTGAAGAGACCTGGCTTTTATAAGTTTATGTATTTTAAGAATTGCTTTCTAGGATACGATTGAAATCAGCAAGCTGAATCGTCCCTTTGTATACGGAATTGAACACGCCCTAAGCTCTGTGTGAAAAAGATGAATCTTCCAAGAAGCCAAGGCTTTTTATTCAGATTCCCTATATTTCCACAGCCGTTACTACTTCATTAGTCTACGGATGTGGATGCCCTAGGGTGCACTGTGACCTTTTGACGGGCTTTGTATCTTATTATTTCACTGCGCCGTTGCTCATTCCTGCGATGATATGGCGTTGGAAGAAGAGATAGACAATGGTGATACTGATAATACCGACCACGTAAGAGGCAAAGCTTGGTCCGTAGTCGTTGAAATATTGGCCTGCGTAGTTGTATTGGAACAATGGCAGGGTCCACATTTTGGAATCCCGGTTCAAGACAAGGAGTGGCAACATGAAGTCATTCCAGAACCAAAGGGCATTGATGATCATGGTTGTCGCATGCATAGGCTTCATCATTGGGAAGATGATACGGAAATAGGTTGTGAATTTATTAGCCCCATCGATCTCTGCTGCTTCATCCAAACTTTCTGGGATAGAGATTTTGATATACCCTACATAGAGAAAGAGGGTCTGTGGAATCGCATAGGTCAAGTAGAGCAAGATCAAACCAAAGGTGTTAGCCAAACCGAGTTTACTCATCATAACCGTAATCGGAATCATGATGACTTGGAAAAGTACAAAGATCCCAAGAATCAAGAGGGTGTACATGATGGTAAAGGCTTTTCTCTTACTCATATTACGAGCGATGGAGTAGGCTGCCATGGGGATAAAGATCATTACTGCAAGTAAAGACAAGACAGTGATGACGACAGAGTTCCAATAATAGCCTCCGATCCCATCAGCCAAGAGACGGCTAAAGTTGTCCCATGTGAAGTTGGTTGGAAATCCAAAGAAATTGTCTACGATATCCTTGGTTGGTTTGAAGGAACTAAAGAGGGTGGCAAGGAGCGGCACTAAAATCAGAACCGATCCTAGAATCAATAGAATATATTTGCCAATCAAGGCTTTTCTTTCATCTTGTTTCATCGTGCTTCTCCTCTTAAATTTCAAATTTCTTAGATACTCTCAATTGGATGATTGAAATCACTACAATCAAGAAGAACAAGATTACGGCAATGGCATTGGCATAACCGAATTGGTTGTTTTTAAAGGCATAATTATAAACCAAGAGCTCAAGTGAGGTTGTGGCATTGTTTGGACCACCACCAGTCATGGCAAAGACTTGGTCAAAGGCGGTAAGCCCACCTTTTAGGGCTAGGATAAAGACCATAGAGACACTTGGTAGCAAGTAAGGCAATTCAACATTCCAGAAGACTTGCTTGCTAGTCGCTCCATCGATTCTTGCTGCTTCTGTAATCTCGGTTGGAATAGATTGCAGACCAGCTAGGAAGATAATGATGGGCATAGCTACTCCTTGCCAGAGAAGGACAAAGACAGCCGCAAAGATTGCTCCCCACTTAGTCCCTAAAAGACTGGTTTGGAGGAACTCAATATGAAGGGCATTCCCAATCGCTGGAAGACCGTAGTTGAAGACTTGCTTGAAGATCAAAGCTACTGTCAAACCAGACAAAACAGCTGGGAAGAAGAACCATGCACGGAAGAAGGTTTGACCTTTGATTTTAGAGTTCAAGACACGCGCAATGAAGATCCCAAGTGCAATCTCACCAATCACCATGGAAATGGTGATGATCGCGGTAAATCCAATCGCATTCATGAATTTTGGATCCATGAAGAGGAGTTTAAAGTTGTTCAAGCCGACAAACTTGTAGTTATACGTCAAACCTGTCCAGTTGGTAAAACTGTAAAAGGCTCCTTGGAACATCGGCACATAGAAGAAAATTGCTTGTAACAAGAGGGGAATGACCACAAAAGCCCATGCCCAATATTTTTGTAATACTTTTTTCATAGTCTCTCTACTCCTAATCCACATCCGCTTTCATCGGGTTAAAGAAGGCATTCAAATCATTGACCATTCCTTGTTTATCACCTGTCAAGACATAGTTCATGGTCAAGGTATGGAAGTCTGCTTCACTGGTCCAGTATTGTTGCAACCAGACCAAGTGACGATCCGTAAAGGCATATTTGGTCATCCCAGCAAGCGGTGAATCCTCTCCTGCTTGTTTGACCCCTTCGATCGCTGTTGGAGATCCGTCCACATCGTAGTATTTTTGCATGACTTCTGGACGGGTCATGTATTCCACAAAGGCATTGGCTTCTTTTGGATGTTTGGTAGTAGCTGAGATAGACCATGCCAAGTCACCTGCACCAACGGTTAAGCTTTGTCCTTTTTCTTTTCCTGGAATCATGAAGGTCCCAATCTTAAAGTTCGGTTTTTGTTCATTAATCGCTGTGATGGCCCAAGACCCATTTGGTGTCATGAGGACATCCCCACGTGCGAAGGCTCCGATAACATCTGTATAGCCAGCACCTTCCCAGTTCTTTTGCTTCGAACCTTTAATGCGAAGAATATCCATGACCTTGATGTCATCTTTCATAATCGGATCAGTCAATTTAATAGCATTTGGTTGAGAATAACGAAGGTATTGATTGGCTTCTTTTCCTCCACCTGCTGCTGTCGCAAAGGCTAATTGATTGTAACCATTGAGCGTCCAAGCATCTGCACCTGCAATTCCAAATGGTGTTTGTCCTTTAGCAACGATGTCTTTGACTAACTGTTCAAATTCATCCCAGGTTTCAGGAACCTTCAAGCCCAGTTCTTCGAATTTATCTTTGTTGTAGTAAATTCCATAAGCATTAGCTGTAAAAGGAACGTTGTAAACTTTTCCGTTTACAGCATATTTTTCAGCGTAGCCATTTTTCACGCGTTTCAGATAGTCTTTATTGGACAAATCTTCGAAGACACCTGCTTTTGCCCATTCTTGCAGTTCGATGGACTGTGGGTAAATATTAACCACATCTGGCACATCTCCTGCGAGGACACGTGTCTTCAATACTTCACCACCGTTCGGTACATTGACAACTTTGACCTTGACCTTTGGGTTTTCCTTTTCAAAATCACGCGCGATTTCTTCCAAAGTTTTAGTCATTTCTTTTTTCTGGTTGAAATACTCGATGGTCACTGTGCCATCCGCCGATTTTCCATCGTTGGAGCAAGCACCGAGCCCAAACAAGGCTAAGCCTGTTGTCGCAAGAAGTCCGATTTTTTTATACCATTTCATTTGGCTGTCTCCTTTTATTTTTTGACAAAAACATATTGTTTAGTGAGGAAATCTCCCTGAGGAAGAACGACGGTTAAGCCGGCATACATGAGCTCAGCTCCTGAATAGACTTGGTTGGTCCCTTCTAAGCTATAGAGCGCATCTTCTTCCAAACCTTTGAGCTTCAGAGTCGGCTCGATCTCCTCAACCGTTGATAAGACCCGTACATAAGTTACAACCGTGCGGTCTTGATAAGTGAACTGGACGGCTGCTTGATTGCTACCTTGGCTTGGATTAATCAAGCGGTAGTGTTTTCCGAACTGAACAAGTGGTCGAATCGTTTTGTAATGAGCGACTTGAGCTGCGATCCGATCCAACTCTTCTTGCAGAAGACTGGTTAGATCCAATTCATAGCCCAGATTTCCCATCATGGCTACATGACCACGCGTTTCAAGTGGTGTCATCCGTCCCATCTGGTGATTTGGCACCGCTGATACGTGAGCCCCCATAGAAATGGTAGGATAGAGGTAGCTAGAACCGTACTGGATTGGAAGTCTGGCAATGGCATCCGTATTGTCGCTTGCCCATACCTGAGGGAAGTAACGCATCATACCGAGGTCATTGCGGCCACCACCACCAGAGCAAGATTCAAAGAGGATGTTCTCGTACTTCTCTGTTAAGTAAGAAACCACTTCATAGAGACCCAAGATATACGCATGGGATTGCATCTTGGTTTCAAGGTAGGTTTTCCCATTTCCAAGTTTGGTGATATTGCGGTTCATATCCCATTTGATATAGTCGATCTCATGGTTTCCAAGTAAGTCATCCAAGACCTGCTTGATATAAGCCACTACTTCTTTATTAGCGAAATCGAGCACCAGTTGATTCCGTGAATAGGTGTGTTCATAGCCTGGGACTTGAATAGCCCAGTCCGGATGAGCCCAATAGAGGTCGCTATCAACAGAAATCATTTCTGGCTCCACCCAAAGGCCAAATTGAAGTCCTTTGCCGTGGATACCCTGGATCAGTTCTGCAAGGCTTCCTCCTAATTTTTCTTCATTGACAGTCCAGTCACCGAGGGCCCGATTATCATCATAGCGATTGCCAAACCAGCCATCATCAAGAACAAAGAGCTCGATTCCCACTTTTTGAGCCTCATCTGCCAGCTCCAATAATTTTTCTTTCTTGAAATCAAAGTAGGTCGCTTCCCAGTTGTTGATAAGAATTGGACGTTCTTTATGGGCAAAGGGGCTAGGAATGATATGGTCTTGGACAAATGCTTGACTTTCTTGACTGAGGCCAGTCAATCCCTCATGTGAGTAGCTGATCATGGCTACCGGCGTATCAAAGCTCTGATTTGGCGCTAACTCCCAAGAGAAGTTTTCTGGATTGATTCCCAATCCAACCCGAACTTCATTGAGTTGATTCTTTTGAACAAATCCTTCAAAATTCCCACTGTAGAGCAGTTGGAAGGCAAGGGCAGAACCGGCATCTTCTGTCACTTCATGATCTGCTAGGATAAGAGCAGGAGTCTGGGCGTGTCCAGAAGCACCACGGTTGGAGCTGATGGAGAAGATTCCTTGTTCCACTTGTTGACGGCGGACTGTTTTTTCTCTCGCATAGGCCCCTTGAAGGGTGATGACATCATAGTCACCTGCTGGGACATCGGCCAACACACTAAGAGCCTTGTGGATCACGACGGTTTCATCACTACAGTTTTCAATTTTTGAAAAGCTGGTGATGGTTGCCCGATCCTCGTAGGCTGTGTAATAGAGGGTCAAACGCAGGGCCGCTTGATCATCTTCAAAGACCAAGGCCAAGGTTTCAGTACTATCTACTGTATGTGGATTGGGAAGACCAGTTGCCTCGACACTGCCAGAGTAGATATTGGCTCCGACATAGAGGAAATCCGTCACCTCTGTGGCGCCGTGCTGGATTTGAATAGACGGCTTTCGGAAATCTCCAAGCCCGTGCTGTCCTAGGATCTGACGCTGGGTATCCAAGCTGAAGGTTCGATTGTCAGGTGTTGGATTTCCAGAGAAAGCATGATCCTTCTCATGCACCGTATTGAAAAAATGATAAGACGGGATCGGACGTCCCAGATGCTTAAGCATCAGGTAGCCATCTCGATTTTCAAGGATGAGGCTCAGTCCCTTACTTTCTACATAGAACAAATTCTGTTCAATACGAATTGCCATATCTTCCTCCATTGGACCCGAAAAATATCACTATGTATTTTTAAATTCAGTTCCAATAACTTTCTTTTTTAACATGTCTTTATTTTACATAATGTAAACGTTTACTAAAATAGAATTTTGTTGGACATATATGGTAAAATGTTAGGTAGGAGGTTTACCTATGTTAGTCTTTTCTGAATACCAAACTGATACCATTGACCTAGCCCTTGATTTTTATGGCTACGAAGATTGCCCGAAGAACTATGAATTTGGCCCCAGCGTTCGGGACAATTTTGTTCTGCATTTTATTACCAAGGGAAAGGGAGTCTTCCACTTCAATAAAAAAGAAATCCACCTAGAGGCCGGGGATCTCTTTCTTCTCCCCAAAAATAAAGTGACCTACTACAAGGCCGATGCCGAAGAACCTTGGTCCTACTACTGGATTGGCATCAGTGGCACCAAGGTGAGTGATTTCATGCGTTTTTCTACCTTGCATGAAAAAGGCTTTCTAAAGAAAACAGAGGTGGAAACCGAACGGATCGGCCAGTTTATGGAACAACTCGTCCACAAGGCAGAGGCTTCAAAGATGACTTCGCACTACCAACTCCACCTTCTCTCGCAGATCTATGAACTGCTATTTCTTATCAGTGAAGTGGCTCCCGATATCCATCGGAGCCATCCATCTCCCACCTATCAGCTCTATCTGACCTGCAAGCATGTGATTGAGACGCATTACAATAAAGAACACTTGAGTATTCAAGAGATCGCTGATGACCTCAATGTCCATCGGTCTTACCTGACAACTGTTTTTAAGGAGTTTCACCAGATCTCTCCCAAGGAATTCTTGCACTCGGTCCGCATGCAGCGTGCCCAGCAGTTACTGACCAACACAGACGAAAGCATCAAGATCGTGGCTTACTCGGTTGGCTTTTCAGACCCCCTCTATTTTTCAAAGGCCTTTAAGGCCTATAGCCACCTGACTCCTAGCCAATATCGTAGCAAACATAAAATTTAGTAAAAATTTATTTCTTTTTACTAGTATTTAGAGTATACTGGAACTAGTAAGCAATAAAGGATGAACCATGGCAACGATTAAAGACATTGCAGAAAAAGCAGGCGTTTCTCAGGCAACGGTCTCTCGCGTCCTCAACCAGGATGCGACCTTATCGGTTGGTGAAGACACGCGCAGTCGGATTCTTCGCATCGCTGAGGACCTGCATTACCAAAAGAAAAGCCGCAAAACAGCGCCTCAACCAGTCGAAGATTCTCATAAAATCGTCATCTTTGAATGGTACACGCGCGAAGAAGAATTAGAGGACCTCTACTACTATGCCATTCGGATGGGCTTGGAGAAACAAGCCCAGGAATTAGGCTATGAAATCTTTCGTATCTTCAACAAGGACGATTGGTCTTTGATTCAGGAGGCAGACGGCATTATTGCTCTTGGAAAATTCAGTCCCAAGACCATTCAAGATCTAGAAAGCTACGGCAAACCCCTGATCTTTGTCGATAGCAATACCCTCTATCTGGGGCATTCTTGCGTGACGACAGATTTAGAAGATTCTGTTATCACCGCTCTCGAGCATTTTCTTGAGCATGGCCACAAGGAGATCGGACTCTTGGTTGGGCAAGAAGAGACCGCAGATGCGACACCGCTTCAGATGGATCCTCGTCAACGAGTCTTTCAACAGTTTCTCACGGAAAAAGGGCTTTATGAGGAGCGCTTTGTCGCTGTCGGTCAGTTCTCAACTGAGTCAGGCTATCAGATGATGGAGCAGCTGATTCAAGCACTGGGCGACGACTTACCAACTGCCTTTTTCATGGCCAGTGATGCCATAGCTGTTGGGGCCCTTCGGTCCCTTCAGGAGCACCAAATCGCTGTGCCTGATCGCGTCAGTCTCATTTCCTTCAATGATACCTCGATTGCTAAGTATGTCTTTCCTGCCCTCTCTACAGTGACCGTCTACACAGAAGAAATGGGCAAGCAAGCCATTCAGATGTTGCGGCAAGCCTTTCAAGGGAGTCAACCAAGTGTTCCCTGCATGGTCAAATTAGCCACCAAACTGACGATTCGAGACAGCAGTCGCTAGGAGGTCTTAGTCTTATGAAAACACACGAAATCCTCTTTCAAACCCTTTCTCAGGCAGATGATTATGTCAACGGGGAACAGTTGGCAAAAGAATTAGGCGTTTCCCGCACCTCCATCTGGAAGGCTATTCAGCGCCTGGAAAAAGATGGGGTCGTCATCGAATCCCTAAAAAAGAAGGGCTATAGACTGGTTTCAGGCGATATTCTGCTTCCTGAGGTCATCGCAAGCAATACCCAGTTGACCGTTACTTTGAATGAAGAATGTCATTCTACCCAATTGGACGCAAAATTAGGCATGGAAGCCCATAAAGAGGGCAGGGCACTCTACCTGGCCAAATCCCAATCTGCTGGAAAGGGCCGCTTTGGTCGCGACTACTACTCTCCCGATCAAGGCGGCATCTATATGTCTCTTCATCTCAAGCCCCAACTCCCACCTGCGGAGCTCCCCCCATATACCCTCATGGTCGCTGGAGCCATCTACAAGGCTATTAAAAACCTGACCCTGATCGATATCGATATCAAGTGGGTCAACGATATTTACTACCGCCATAAAAAAATTGGGGGAATCCTTACCGAAGCTATCACGTCCATCGAGACTGGTCTCGTCACGGATGTCATTATCGGAGTCGGTCTCAATTTAGCCATCCCTACTTTTCCAGAAGCGCTAGAAAGTAAGGCAGGTTCCTTATTTGAAGGGCCTTGTCCCATCACCCGCAATGACCTGATCAGCGAGATCTGGAAAGAATTTCTCCAAACGGATGTCGATGAACTGGTCTTCCTCTATAAAGAGCGCTCCCTGGTCTTAGGCCGAACCGTTACTTTTGAGCAGAACCAACAGACCTATCAGGGCCTCGCCAAAGATATCTCTGATACCGGCCAACTCTTGGTCCAATTAGACAATCAAGAAGAAATCTGGCTCAATAGCGGCGAAATCTCCTTGACGAAATGGTGAAAACGAGTATAGAAAAAAAGCCACCCGAAGGTGGTTTTTTTTGATCTATTTTGAAAGCTCCTTCTACCCAAAGACTACGGAACTTCATTCTTTTTAAGATATCCATAACTAGTTACGGCTTTAGCTCTTGCTCCATTTTTTTTACAAAGTGATTTAATGCTGTTTGCACTTTTTCTAGGAGCTCTGTTTGCTGAGAATCACTGACCTCAACTCGGTTTGTGGTCCCATCTTTCTCAATATGGAAATAACTAACATGTAGTAATCCCCACTCTTTATCTAATGAAAAGGCTACATCTATTTTTTCACCCTCAATGATCGTTGAAGAGGTAATCAAGATTTTATTGTCATCTGGACTAGGAACTCGTACCATCCATTTCAAATCCCCATCCATTTCCAGTTGGTCTATGCCACCCACACGTCTGATCTCTGCGTCTGAAGGAATCCCATAGCCAGCTTTTCTAATGGTATTGGCATTACGATGATCAAGTATTCTTGCCAGCAATTCAATTTTATTTTTAGATGAAAAATTTAGAGCTGGTTGTTCATTCGGAACAAAGAGAAGCCAAGCTACTAACACAGTAATTCCTAATAATAGAAAGATCAATCCTTTTTTTAGCACAGACATCCTCCTTTCCTCACTTCTTTTCTAGCTCCTCTTCGATGTATGTCTAGTATAGAACAAACCACCGCGAGGGTGGTCTGTTATTATCGTAATTAAAAACACCTCAAAAGCTAGAAATAATCCAACTTTTGAGGCGTTAATCAATTAAGGCTCATTATTGATAACAGAACCACCACTACTGAATGTATAAGAAACACCGTCTATAATTAAAGTTTTATTCATTGCAAATGCACCACCGTCGTTAGGATCAGCATAATATCTTGTTCCGTTTAAATCAAGCCAGCCTGTTTTTAAATCACGATTAACTGGGTCAAAATAATATTTTTTTCCATCTATTAATGTCCTCTGACCTACAAATGCCTTACCAAATTCGTCAAAGCAATACGTTTTCCCATCTATAGTTTGCCAACCTGACAATCCTTCTCCACTTTCTGGGTTGTAATAATACCATTCTAGACCAGGGTATCCTTGTTTAGATATCCAGCCCGTTTTCATATCGGAATTAACTGGATCGAAATAATATCTTTTATCACCTATCTTTTGGAAACCTTTTAACGCACTATTTTCAAAGTAATACCATTTCCCATCTATATTTCTCCAACCGGTAGCTTTTTCTCCGCTTACAGGGTCGTAATAATTCCATTCCGTACCAGAATATCCTGGATTAGATATCCAACCAGTTTTCATATCACAATTAACTGGGTCGAAATAATAAAGTTTTCCATTTATATTTTCATGACCAGAACGTGCTCCAAATGGAGTAAGGTAATACCATTTCCCATCTATCAATTGCCAGCCTCTTTTTTCCTCACCGGTTACAGGATCATAATAATACCACCCAGAGTAATCTCCACCATTATACACATTATATTGCCAGCCAGTTATCATATATCCTCTATCATCAAACTTATAGCTTTTACCGTCAATATTAGCTTCTGTGTTTTTATAATAAGAACCATTGTTCAGTGAATACCACCAACCAACATTATCTTGATGCCAATCAGCCTTAACTTGTGATACTGGGGTTAAAAGTAATATTAGCAATGCACCACCTAGCAAACACTTAGTTGCTTTTTTCATTTGCATTTCCTCCTTATATTTTGTATACGCTTTCATTGTAGCATGTTTATTTCTCTAAATCAAATAATGTGTGGATATAAAGAGGTCACTGTCAACGAATTCAAATATAAAGTCACTCTCTTTTTATTTGTCCTTTAAAAGGCTATCAGTGTCCACTTTTAGATAAAATCATATAAGATATTATCTAAAAGTAGACCAAAAAGTAATTAAAGAAATAACCTGCTCTATTATTAAAATTTTAGCAACTGACTTTATCAATGATTATAAATGAAGCTTATTAGCTACCTAATAACTCACTCTGGTTATATAATAAAATTCTTTATCATCATAGTTAAAAACACCTTGAAAGTTAGAAAAAAATCTAACTTTTAAGGTGCTGATCAATTAAGGTATATTGTTTATAAGAGTACCTCCATTATCGAATGTGTATGAAATACCGTCTATAATTAAAGTCTTACTTCTTGCAAGTGCACCACCATCATTTGGATCTGCATAATATTTATATTTACCTGACTCAAACCATCCTATTTTCAATTCACAAGTATCTGAATCAAAATAATAATCTTTTCCATCTAAACCACTTATATGACCACTGTATGCCCCATACAGGCCAAAGTAATACTTTTTCCCATCTATCTCTTGCCAACCTGATAGCTGTTTCCCACTTTCTGGGTCGTAATAATATCTTTTTGTACCAGAGGCCTCTTGTATGCTTACCCAACCCGTTTGCATATCGCAGTTAACCGGATCAAAATAATATTTTTCTCCATCTAAATTCTGCGAACCTTTTAAGGCACCAAATATAAAGTAATACCATTTCCCATCTATATTTCTCCAACCTTTAACTTTTTCTCCGCTTACAGGGTCGAAATACATATTTTCTGTCCCATAATGGAATTGTTCAGATACCCATCCTGTTTGCATATCACCATTAACTGGGTCAAAATAATAATTTTTCCCATCTATCAATTGCTCACCAATAAGTGCTCCACTTCTAGTAAGGTAATACCACTTTCCATCTATATTTTGCCAGCCAATTTTTTGATCACCATTTACTGGATCAAAATAAGACCAGTTTATTTTTTTCAGACTAGTAGCATTACGCTCCGCTATCGGCTGCCAGCCGGTCATCATATAACCTCTGTCATCAAATCTATACCACTTCCCGTCAATATAAGCTCCTGTGTTTTTATAATAAGAACCATTGTTCAGTGAATACCACCAACCAACATTATCCCGTTTCCAATCAGCCTTTACTTGAGACATTGGAGTTAAAAGCGATATCACAATCGCACTAGCAAGCAATAGCTTATTTTTTTTCATTTTCTTTCCCTCCTTGCACGATCTTTGTATACGCTTTCATTGTACCATGTTTATTACTCTAAATCAAATAATGTGTGAATATAAGGAGGCTATTATCAATGTATTCAAGGGTAAACAAAAAAATTTGCACAATTTGCTTATAATAAAAGAGGCACTTACTACTCTACTTATTTTCTTCCAAAATATTGCCAATGTCCATTTAATGTCAAATACAATGTGACTTATCCATCAATTGTTTATTTATCGATTGCGAAATCCCCTAAAAGCAGTAATTTGAAAAATAACAAAATTTTAAAAATCTTAAATTGAGTCTTGAATATTCATCATAGCAAACTCTCAACTTTCCGGAAAACGTTTCTTTTTTTAGAAAAATATAATTTCATTATTTATCATTCAATAATTTTTGATTCCTTCATACTCCCCAAACACCATCCCCCTATTATCCCCCCACTTGTGGTATGATGGTAGAGTATGTTTAGGTGCCGTCAACCCTGCTCGAGCACCTCCGTGCTAAAAGGAGAACGAATATGAAAATCGCATGGAATGAAATTAAATACCAACCCAAGAAGTTTATCCTGATTGAACTCCTCATTACCATCCTTATGTTTATGGTGGTATTCTTGTCCGGTCTGACAAATGGACTGGGCCGGTCGGTATCAGCCCAAATCGATAACTATGGGTCGCTGCACTACATCCTTTCGACGGATTCAGAAGGGATTATCCCCTTTTCAACTATTAAGGTGAAGGATTTAGATGAGGTCCAAAAGATAGAGGGGATGGACTATTCGGGCTTGTCCATCCAGCGGGCGACCGTCTCAAAAACAGAGGATTCCAATACTCTGGATATCACCTACTTCGCGACCGATCACAATGAAGAAGAAATCCTCAACCCAATCATAGAAGATACAGACCTCAAGATCTCCGACTTAAAGAAAAACGAGATCATTTTGGACAGTTCTTTCAAAGAGGATGAAGGGATCCAAGTCGGCGATCACGTGATCGATAAAACCTCTAAGCAAAAACTCAAGGTCGTGGCCTTCGCGAAAAATGCCAAATACGGCTATAGCGAGATTGGTTTTATCAGCTCGGATACCTACACAGGCATGCGACAAAAAACAGATCCAAGCTATCAATGGCAAGCCCAAACCCTTGTGACCAAGAAAAGCATCCCTTCTAGTGATCTAGCCAGCAACTTGATGGTGGCGGATAAGAA
The DNA here is from genome assembly GCF_041432125.1 of Streptococcus sp. 20925_1_77. NCBI lineage: Bacteria > Bacillati > Bacillota > Bacilli > Lactobacillales > Streptococcaceae > Streptococcus > Streptococcus sp. 20925_1_77. The sequence continues at coordinate 1,112 of NZ_JAPVZB010000009.1, read as the reverse complement.
GCAGGTGATCGATAAAATCCCTGGCTACAAGGCTCAAAATCTGACGCTACGGATGATCACGTGGGTGCTCTTACTCGCTTCTTCTGCTATCCTTGGGGTTTTCTTCTATATCCTTACCTTGCAGAAGTTGAAACAGTTCGGCGTCTTGAAGGCCATTGGCATGTCCATGAGCCAGATTACCTATGTCCAACTATCCCAGCTCACCATTATCTCCCTTATCGGAGTGCTGCTGGGACTTGGCTTGGCAACCATAATGGCGCCATTTTTACCCAATAGCGTCCCTTCCTTTATGACCCTGAAGGACAATCTCACCATCTCGGTTAGCTTTATCCTGACCTCTATTTTGTGTGGTGCCTTGTCCCTTGTCAAAATCAAAAAAGTAGATCCAATCGAAGTCATTGGTGGAAATGGAGAATAAGATGGCCATTATTGCATTAGAAAATATCAGAAAATCCTACGCCGATGGTAGCCAGATGCACCATGTCCTCAACCAGCTGAATTTAAGCGTCGAACCCAACGAATTCGTCGCCATCTTGGGCCCTTCAGGATCTGGTAAATCCACGCTTTTGGCCATCGCTGGCTTGCTTTTATCAGCGGATGAGGGGCGGATTCGCATCGCAGGCCAAGACTTGACTGGTCTCAACCAAGGCCAATGGACGCAAAAACGGCTGGAATTACTCGGCTTTATCTTCCAAGACCACCAGCTCCTCTCCTATATGAAAATCGGTGATCAGTTAGAACTGGTGGCCAAATTAAAAGGGGAAAAGGACAAGAAAAAACGCCAAGAGGAAGTCAAAGCCTTGTTGGCAGATCTTGGCATCGAAGCTTGTTACCACCAATACCCGAATCAGATGTCCGGTGGGCAAAAACAACGGGCAGCCATCGCTCGCGCCTTCATCGGAAATCCGCAGGTCATCTTAGCCGATGAACCAACAGCTAGCCTAGACCCAGATCGAGGGCAAGAAATCGCCCAATTGATCCAAAAAGAAGTTAAATCCAAAAACAAGAGCGCCATCATGGTAACCCATGACCGCTCCATCCTGACCTATGTTGATACCATTTATGAATTAAAACATGGCCAATTGCTAAAGGTAGAAAAGGTTGATTAAATA